>NZ_WBYY01000131.1:0-9341 GCF_048985645.1 Exiguobacterium sp. A1_3_1
GAGATACATAATGCGTCAACTCCAAGAAATTTTTTAACATCTGCTTCCCGTCTCGCGTCAAAATCGCTTCCGGATGGAACTGGACACCGAGAATCGGCAACGTCCGGTGACGGAGTGCCATGATCTCCCCACCGGATTCCGCCGTCACTTCGAGCACTTCCGGGAATGTCTCGCGTTCAACGACGAGCGAGTGATAACGTGTCACCGGCGTCGCTTGTGGGATTCGTTCAAAGATGCCTTGTCCGTCATGCGTCAGTGGCGAGACTTTTCCGTGCATCAATTCCTTCGCGCGGACGACTTTACCACCGAATACTTGTCCAATCGCTTGATGACCTAAGCAGACCCCTAGTATCGGCACCTTCCCAGCAAAATAAGCAATCGCTTCTAGACTGATCCCCGCTTCATTCGGTGTACAGGGGCCCGGTGAGATGACCAGATGATCCGGTTGCAACGCTTCGATTTCCGCAAGGGTGATCGCGTCGTTGCGAAATACCCGGATGTCTTGCCCAAGTTCGCCGAAATACTGGACTAAGTTGTACGTAAAGGAATCATAGTTATCAATCAATACAATCATTGCGTTCCCTCCGCTGTTTCTTTTGTCACCCATAACGCTTTGGCTTTACTAAGTGACTCTTCGTATTCACGTGCTGCGTCCGAATCTGTGACGACTCCAGCACCTGCTTGAACATATGCCATCCCGTCTTTTGCGACGAGTGTCCGGATCAAGATATTGAAAATGACATCATCCGCCCAACTGATGAAGCCAAGCGACCCAGTATAGATACCGCGCCGGACCGGTTCCAGTTCTTCAATGATTTCCATCGTCCGGATTTTTGGTGCGCCAGTGATCGTACCACCTGGGAACATCGCAGCGAGCACCTGACTCCCAGAGTGTTCCGGAGCTACTTCCCCTCTGACGTTTGAGACGATGTGTTGTACGTGCGAGTATTTCTCGATCACCATCAGCTCATCGACATGAACCGTACCATAACGACTGACGCGTCCTAAATCATTCCGCTCTAAATCAACAAGCATCACATGCTCTGCCCGTTCTTTTTCATTATCGAGTAAGGTTTTCGCAAGTCGTAAATCCTCCGCTTCATCCTTCCCGCGCGGCCGTGTTCCGGCAATCGGACGTGTCGCTAACGCATCACCGATTTTTTCGACGAGCAACTCGGGTGAGGCGGACACGAGTGTTAAATCTTCATCCGCAAAGTAACCCATGTATGGAGAAGGATTGACTTGTCGTAATACATCATACAAATGTTCCGCTGTCGTCCCAAGCGGTTCCTGTTGACGGACGGACAAATTAACTTGGAAAACGTCACCGTCCTCAATATAGGATTTAATCCGGTGTGCCGCTGTCATGAACGCTTCCTGCCCGAAAGCCCGTTCTCGCTCACCTGATAAACCAGTCGGTGTAAATTGAGGTGCATCCGTCTCGATGCACCAACGCGCGACTTCCGTTTCAAGAACTCGCTCTGCTTCTTCTGCTGTGTCTCGTGTCACGGCAATGAACAATTGCTTCGTTTCTTCATCAAACACGGCGACTTCATCGTACCAGTAAAATGATAGATCGGGTGTTTGCAAATCATCCATCGCTCGTTCAGGTAGCTTTTCTAAATAACGGACGGCATCATAACTGACGTATCCGGCAAACCCACCAAAGAACGGTGGCATTCCATCCGGTCGGATCGATTCACGGTCGACGCGGAGCTGTTCGAGTACATCAAACGGATTCGCCGTCGATGTCTCGACTTTTCCATCTGTCTCAATCGTCGTCGTTCCGTCCTTTGTCCGAACGTATCCGACAGGACGAGTCGCCGCCATCGTATATCGGCCGATTCGACCGCTTTCGAGCCAGACGTGTCCCGTTGTGCCATTCGTCTGTTCAACATATCGATTGTAAAATTGTTCTTTCGTCCATGGTACTGCTTTGTATTTCGTCTGTCGCATACGCGTCCCCCACTTCACACTATTCTGCTCTCATTATACGCAAAAAAGTACACGGAAGCCGAATGACTTCCGTGTACGTCCAGTTGATTACTTCGATTGGTCTGCTTCTTCCTCGATTTGATACAGCGGTGTACTTAAGTACCGCTCCCCATTCGAAGGAATGATCGCAAGAACGTTTTTCCCTTTACCGAGACGTTTCGCTGTCTTGAGCGCCGCTGCAATCGCAGCACCTGACGAGATACCACCTAAGACACCATTCGTCTTCGCTGCTCGGCGTGCGTGATCGAATGCTTCTTCCGTCGTGATTTGCTCAACACCATCATAAATCTCTGTATCGAGAATCGACGGCACGAACCCAGCACCGATTCCTTGCAGTTTGTGTGGTCCCGGTTTACCACCTGATAAGACCGGTGAATCCGTTGGTTCGACGGCAATGATTTCAATACCTTGGAAAGCATCGCGTAACACTTTACCAGCACCGGTGATCGTTCCGCCCGTTCCAATTCCCGCGATGAACGCATCGAGTTGCATGCCTTCGAACGCTTCGACGATTTCAGGACCTGTCGTTTTTTCATGGACGACTGGATTAGCACCGTTATTGAATTGTTGCGGCATGAAGTAACCGTGTTCTTCTGCTTCCGCTGTCGCGCGAGCGATCGCACCCTTCATCCCTTCAGGACCCGGAGTCAGAATCAATTCCGCACCATAGGCGCGAAGCAACGTCCGGCGCTCCATGCTCATCGTTTCCGGCATGACGAGGATGGCGCGGTACCCTTTCGCCGAAGCGACCATCGCGAGTCCGATTCCTGTGTTCCCACTCGTCGGCTCGATGATCGTGTCTCCTTCTTTGAGTTGACCCGCTTCTTCTGCGGCCTCAATCATAGATAACGCGATCCGGTCTTTTACGCTTGATCCAGGGTTCATGTACTCCAATTTCAGATACACATCTGCATCCTCAGGACCCGTTAGATGATGTAACTTGACGATCGGGGTGCGACCGACTAAATCTAATACTGAATTCGCAATACGCATGACCATTCCTCCTCATTAGTGAACCGCTTGAATTCCAAGTAATCCGATAAACTAATTATCAGCGGACTGGATGAAATCTGTCAATCAAAGCGTTTGACTTCCGGCTTTTTTCCATCCTTCGTCTGGCGTTCGACCGCTTCTTGAATCAAACGATCAATCGTCTGTTTTTCCTGTTCCGTTCGCATCGTCTGATAGACCATCGCGCGCGTGATTTTCTCATCACCGACTTCGGCGACGACATCCTCGAGCGGACCACCGATGCTGTCTTGAACGATTTTAGGAGAATCGACCTTTGGGAGCTCACCCATGAAGGCGTAAGCACCGGTCATGAAATTCGTCAACATTAAGATGAAGATCAACATCCACAAGTACTTAGGTTGTACATTCCCCATATTCGATCCCTCTTATGCTCTTTCGAGTGATTTTTCGCGAAGTTCCTCTAATTCTGGAACATCATAGTGATAATGCTCTGAACAGAAGTGACAAACAGCTTCCGCACCACCATCTTCATCAATCATCGCTTGAATCTCATCTGGTCCAAGGGCAATGATTGCTGTCGCTAATTTGTCACGGTCACACGTACATTCGAATGATACTGGAATCGTATCAAGATGTTCGTAGTCACCGAGAACGAGTTCTAACATTTCTTCTGGTGTTTTTTCCTCACCGACGAGAATCGAGATCGGTTTAAGGGCTCCAACACGTTTTTCGAGTGCTGCAATCGTCTCTTCCGATGCACCTGGCATCAATTGAACGATCAAGCCACCTGCTGCGATAACTGATTCGTCTTCTGGATAAACGAGAACGCCAGCCCCAACGACCGATGGGCTTTGTTCCGATACAGCGAAGTAATACGTAAAGTCTTCGCTGATCTCACCTGTTTGAATCGGCGATTGACCACCGACGAAGTCACGTAACCCGAGGTCTTTGATGACAGAGATGTTTCCGCGACCGACCGCTTCACCGACTTTTAGTTTCGTCAGACCATCTGCATTGACATACGTATCCATCTCGACACGGGGACGACTCACATATCCACGTACGACACCTTTTGCGTCGGCATCGACGATGATTTTCCCAATCGGTCCATCGCCTTCGACTTTTAATGTGACACGTGTATCGCCTTTTTGCATCGTACCCATCATTGCACCGATCGTCAGTGTCCGACCGAGCGCTGCTGTGACGACAGGTGTCGTCTGGTGGCGCAGTTGTGCTTCATAGACCGTCTTCGTCGAACGGATTGCAAACGCACGGACTTCTCCATTGAAGCCTAACGCCCGTACTAAATAGTCATCTTTTAATTGTGCTAATAATTCTTCACGTTTCATCTTGATTCCCTCACTTATTTCGTTCGTAGATAATCCGTAATCCATCTAACGTCAAGAATGGATCGACGATCTCAATCATCGTGGATTCCTCGCTGATTAATCGGGCTAAGCCGCCGGTCGCAATGACCTTCGCTTCTCCCATTTCTTCTTTCATCCGGTGAACGAGTCCGTCCACCTGTGCCACATATCCGAAATAGGTCCCCGACTGCATCGCATGGATCGTATTCCGTCCGATGGCTGACTGCGGTTTCGCGATTTCGATTCGCGGCAATTTTGCTGCCTTATTATAGAGTGCCTCGGTTGCAACCATCACACCGGGTGAGATGATGCCGCCGTAATACCGTTTTTGTGCATCGATGTAACAATACGTCGTCGCTGTTCCGAAATCGACGATGATCATCGGTCCCTCGTATTTCGCCGTCGCTGCTACCGCGTTGACGATTCGATCGGCTCCCACTTCTCGTGGATTATCGACTTTTAAATCGAGTCCTGTCTTGATTCCTGGTCCAATCAAGAACGGACGGCGTTTAAAGTAACGCACACACATATTTTCTAGTGGAAACACGACGGGGGGTACGACAGATGATAACACGATTCCCTCGATTTCTTCCACGTTTAGCTCTGCGTCACGGAACAACGCTTTGACGAGCATACCGTATTCGTCCGTCGTCCGTGTCCGGTCTGTCGCAATCCGCCAATGCTCAATCAACTCTTGTCCTTGATAGACACCTAAGACGATATTCGTATTTCCGACATCGATGACTAAAATCATTTGCTTATTTCCCCGCTTCTTCTCAATTTTCATGCTTCGATTGTATTCCGTTGTTTCACGATCGGAACTATATACGTTGTGATTATACCATGCTCGTATGGTCACACCTACCGATGTGTATTCGCTCGGTCTGCCACAAAAAAGAACGGATTCGATATCAATCGAATCCGTTCCATCCGTTTACACTTGATCGTCGCGACGCGGCGTATCTGGTGTATCCGTATCTACATTTTTCCCTTCGTCAACGACTGAACCCATTTGCGTTGGAGACTCTGTCGGTTGATCAACAGTTGCATCTGTCGATTCCGGTGCTTTCTCTTCTGCTTTTGGAGTCATTGCTTCTGGTTCATGTTTTTTGTATTCGCCCGTCTCTAGGAGGTGGTGAATTTGTTTTTGATCGAGTGTTTCGACTTCAAGCAATGTCGTTGCAATCAAGTCGAGCTGATCGCGCTTCTCAGTCAGGATATCTTTCGCTTTTTGGTAACAGCGGTTGATGATCGCTTGGATTTCCGTATCGATCTCGTGTGCGATTGCATCCGAGTAGTTCTGTTCGTTTTGGAAATCACGGCCGAGGAAGACGTTACCGCTTTGACCTGATCCGAATTGAAGCGGTCCGAGTTTTTCACTCATCCCAAACTCCATGACCATTTTCCGTGCAAGACCTGTCGCACGCTGGAAGTCATTGCTTGCCCCAGTCGAGACTTCTCCGAAGACGATATCCTCTGCGACACGACCACCGAGCAATCCAGTAATCTTATCTTCAAGTTCCGGCTTCGTCATGAAGTAACGATCTTCTTTTGGCAACATGACGACATATCCACCCGCGTTACCGCGAGGAACGATCGTTACCTTGTGTACTTCATCCGCATCGTCGAGCGTGACACCGATGATTGTATGTCCAGCTTCGTGCCATGCGACGATCTTTTTCTCTTTCGGCGAGATGATCCGGCTCTTCTTCGCTGGTCCAGCGATAACGCGGTCAATCGCTTCTTCGAGGTCAACGATCGAGACTTTATCACGATCTGCCCGAGCGGCAACAAGTGCTGCTTCGTTTAGAAGGTTTTCAAGATCCGCACCTGAGAATCCAGGTGTTCGTTGTGCGATTGCTTTTAAATCAACCGTTGAATCGAGCGGTTTGTTCCGCGCGTGAACTTTCAAGACTGCTTCACGACCGATGACATCTGGACGGTCAACCGTGATTTGACGGTCAAAACGACCTGGACGGAGTAAGGCTGGGTCAAGAATATCAGCACGGTTCGTTGCTGCGATCATGATGATGCCTTCGTTTTCACTGAATCCATCCATCTCGACGAGAAGTTGGTTCAATGTCTGCTCACGCTCATCGTGTCCACCACCGAGACCTGCGCCCCGTTGACGACCGACAGCATCGATTTCATCAATGAAGATGATACATGGTGCATTTTTCTTCGCGTTTTCGAACAAGTCACGGACACGTGATGCCCCGACACCGACGAACATCTCAACGAAGTCAGAACCTGAAATCGAGAAGAATGGTACGCCAGCTTCACCAGCTGCGGCACGCGCGAGCAACGTCTTACCTGTACCTGGAGGACCTACGAGGAGGACCCCTTTCGGAATACGGGCACCGAGTTTCGCGAATTTACGCGGATCTTTCAAGAATTCAACGACTTCGACGAGTTCTTGTTTCTCTTCGTCTGCGCCGGCTACATCATCAAACGTAATCTTTTTCTTCTCTGTGTCATAGAGGCGTGCCTTCGATTTCCCGAAGTTCATGACGCGACCGCCACCACCGCCACCTTGTGCTTGATTAATCAAGAAGAAGAAGAGGATGAAGATGATGATGAATGGAACGATCGTCGTCAGTAACGCGATCCAACCACCATTCGTTTCTGCTGCCTTAAAGTCCAATTTGACTCCTTGGCTTTTCAATTGCGTATAAAGATCCGTTAGTTCCGTATCAACAGCCGGTACGACCGTCTCATACGTTGAATCTTTTTCACGCAAATCTCCTGTCACATTATACGTCTGCCCTTCGTATTGGAAGGTAGCCGTCTTGATTTCACCTTTTTCAACAGACTCGACAAACTGTGTGTAATTGATTTCTTTGCTTTTGTTCACTGGACTCTGCAAGTATTGCAGAAACAAGATCAAAGCTAGAAAAATGACCCCAAACACGAGGGTATTCTTCACTGCTCGGTTCATCTTATGCCTCCTCTCCGCATCCATCTCGTTTTTCTAGTGGATGAATACGAATCCTGGCGCGACAGGGCGCGCTTTGTAATTGGTTTCATCTTATCATGGGACAGACGAGATTAAAAATAATTAGCCACCGTAGACTGCAGGTTTCAAGACACCTACGTATGGAAGGTTACGATACTTTTCTTCGTAATCCAGACCATAACCGACGACGAATTCGTGTGGAATGACGAAGCCGCTGTAATCTGCGTGCAAGTCATTCTTCCGTCCTGTTGGTTTGTCGAGCAACGTCACGATCTTAACGGACTTCGCTTTCCGGTACTTGAAGAGATCGACAAGGTAACCAAGCGTCAATCCGCTGTCGATAATATCTTCGACAATCAAGATGTCGCGTCCTTCTACCGATGTGTTCAAATCTTTTTCAATCTTGACTTCACCTGTTGATGTTGTCCCACCGTGATACGTTGAAACGTCCATGAAGTCCATTTCAAGATGCATATCCATCTTTTTCACAAGATCAGACATGAACGGCATTGCGCCTTTTAAGACGCACACAAGCAACGGAAAACGATCGTGATAATCCGCTGTCAATTCGCCGGCGAGTTCGCCCACTTTATTTTGGATCTCTTCTTCTGAAATCAGTACTTTTTCCATATCGTTCATCAAGGTCATGCTAGGTATTCCTCCTCCATAATAAACACTACATTACCATTCTATCATTAAATAAGATTTTGCGAGGAGTTCAAATGACCCGAATATTGCAATTCGATGTCCAATGACGGCTAAAATCACTCCATTTGCATCGACGACGACCGGAACCTGTTCCCGGAGATAACGCGGAACCTTAGCATCAATCAGAATTCGACTGACTTTTTTCGAACCCACAGCAAGCTGAATCCGATCTCCTGGACGTGGCGGACGTACCGTCAATGGGAACGCAATCGCGTCCAGCGGGATACCTTGATTTCCGATTGAGAAGCGAACCATTTGTTCACCATAATGATACGTTCCCAAATTCTCCCCTACTTGAAACGATAAATCGTCATTCATTGACCGTATCACACGATCCTGCATCAAAAAGCCATATGCACGTCGCATCCTCCAGTTTCCATAATACACTTCGTCTGAGCCCTTATCCACCCGAAGCCATGTAACAAAGTGACGAATCACATCCGAAGAAAACATTTCTCCCGTTAATGTCGGCAAAACAAGCCGCTGTAAATCCGTCGGTAATTCTAAAATACGTGCGACCGGAATTCCGTTCGCTTCCTTACACCGTTCGAGATAGGTCGCGACGAATGCCGCCTGTTCACGGATGATTTGCTGTCGCGCATGTGCTGCCGCTGCCGTTGCCTGTTCAAACTCAGGACGCATGTCTCGGAGTGATGGAACAATCGTATGCCGGATTTGATTACGCAAATAAGTAGTTTCTGCATTTGACGCATCTTCTCGCCATGGAACTTCATGTTGCAACGCATACTCGCGTAATGTTTGCTTCGATTCATGTAGCAACGGTCGATGCAACCAACCGTTACCAAACGGACGAACGACGGGAATACCATCAACCTGCGCTTCTCCACGAATGAGCTGAATGAGTAGCGTCTCAATTTGATCGTCTTGATGATGGGCGAGAATCAGACGCGAGCGCCCGGTCTCTTCCATGATTCGTTCAAAAAACGCATATCTCTCTTCGCGACAAGCTGCTTGAGAGCTCGTACGTCCTGTCCATTCTAAACGCGTCATGAAAAAAGATATCTTTCGGGCCGTTGCCCACTCCTTAATAAAGCACGCTTCTTCGTCGGACGCCTCTCGTAATCCATGATGCACATGCGCAATCGCGATATCGTAGCCCTCTTTGTACAACCGATCGACGAGTACCATCGAATCACAACCTCCCGAAACACCTACTAAAAGTGGTTCGAACGGCACACCTTCCATAACGATTTCCCCCTTTCCGTTAAAACCTAAAAAAAGCTATCTCTATATAATAGAGATAGCTTTTGAGAATGACCCGTACGGGATTCGAACCCGTGTTACCGCCGTGAAAGGGCGGTGTCTTAACCGCTTGACCAACG
>NZ_WBYY01000132.1:0-9272 GCF_048985645.1 Exiguobacterium sp. A1_3_1
GTGCAGCAAGAACAAGTTTTGCGCCTTGTTTTGCAAGTTCTTTAGCGGTTGCTTCCCCAATCCCGCTTGATGCTCCTGTAATGATGACGACTTTATCCTGAATCATCTGAACTCCTCCTTCTGAATAACGTACTCCTTGAGAGGTATTGCCGCTTTTATTGATTTGAAAACATTGTGTAGGAGGTTGCCTCGTGAAACAACAGACGTTTATTGGTATAGTGCTGATTAGTTTAGGGTTACTCTTCTCGCTGGATCCTTTCCGCCATCAACCGCCAGCACCTGACGTGACGATTGAAAATCGTGAAGCAAAGGTGTACTTAGGAACGTATACGTGGTCGGGAATTTTTTTAGGGGAGACGGCTGATACAAAGATCGGACCAGTTGAGCAAGTAGAGGATAAACAAGGTGAACGCGTTGCACCGGAAGAACAGATGTCGATTCTTTTTCGAAATGGTCCGCATCCAAAAACTGTTGCCGTTGAGTTATGGTCCGTTGCAAATGGAAAAAAGCTTAAAACGTTTCAGGACGTAGAAAAGATCACTTTGCCAACGACCCGTGGAAAATATGTCTATCAGATTAGAGCAGGGTGGGAAGAAGGAAACGGTTATTTTGCCATTCCAATCGAAGTGAAATGATCATTTTCAAAAAACGTATTGACGAAGTATATGGGAAATGATAAATGGATTAGATTGTTGACCTCTTTTTAGTTGAAAGAGGTCTATTTTCGTTAAATATAGTAAATAACCTATTGGTTTCGTTAAAAATAGTCTGAAAAATCAGAATATATGAACATTTTAACAGAAGTGTATGTAAATGTTTCGGGTTCTAATGAACGGGAATAAAAACACCATACACATAATAGTTCATGTGTTGAATCACCTAGGTGAAAGAAATTAACAATCGTAAAGGAGAGGTGCAGATGAATGGGTTCAATCGATTTTTACTCGTCATCATAGGCATACTCGGACTCGTCAGTGTCGGGCTGCTTGTGCTCGGTGTGTATGATGTTCCACGGCTCAGTTCATTAATCGAGCAGTGGCAGGATCAGCAATGGTATAGCTATACCGTTCTATCCATCGGAGGTTTTTTAGCATTCGTATTCGTCATTCTATTATTCACAGGATTATTCAGCCGCTCGAAAGGTCAACGTCTGTTGATTCAAACGGGTGACGGAACGATCACGATTTCAAAGGAAACGATCGAACGGACGGCTTTGGAGTCGATTCGTGGGATTGGAGGCGTACGGACACCGCGAGTCCATGCCGACATCCACTCGAAAAAAGAGACAGTCGCTTTAAAAGTCGATTGCTCCGTTTTCGGGCAAGATGGTTTACCAACGATTGCGAAGGATATCCAAGAACGTGCTAAACAAGCCGTCGAATCCTTACTCGAGTTGCCGGTAACGAGTACGAAAGTCACGATTAGTGACACGAAAACAAAAACATCGGAACGTGTCGTCTAAGAGAGGAGAGGGAACATGAAGACAAGGGAAGCACTTTATCCGTATCGGTTCCGACTGATCGGAGGACTTGTCGGTCTAATCCTCGCCATCTTGTTTTTGACGATTGGCTTTGGTCCGACGATCCTCATCGTTGCCTTCGCAGCGATTGGATTCTTGATTGGGAAGTGGCGCGATGGTGCGCTTGATATCGAAGGGTGGATTCAGTTCTTTCAACGGGACTGATTCATATATAACTAACTACACATTCAAAAGGAGAGATTTCAAATGGCAAACGAAGTAAACACAACAACTGAAAACGAAGTGGTACGCGAGAATAAATTGACGTTCGAAGATCAAGTTATCAAAAAAATCGCAGGGATCGCATCGAATGAAGTGACAGGCATCTTGTCAATGAGTGGTGGATTCATGAGTGGACTGACGGATCGTCTCCGGAGTTCGGAAGACATCACGAAAGGAATCGGTGCGGAAGTCGGCGAACGCCAAGTCGCACTCGATTTGAAAGTCATCGTCGAATACGGTAAAAACATTCCGTCGATCTTCCAAGAGACGGTCGCAAAAATTAAAAAATCAATCAGCGACATGACAGGACTTGAAGTCGTCGAAGTCAACATGCACGTCGAGGACGTCATGACACGCGCTGAATTTGAAGCAAAAAATAAATCGAACAACGAACAAGAAGAAAAGAGCCGCGAACTGCAATAAGGAAGTCAAAAGATCCGACGAAAATCGTCGGGTCTTTTTTTCATGGAATCGACACGACGTTTGACTAAACTAGAGCCTTTTTCGGGAATAGATTAGTATCACGATAAACGAAAGGATGATTCATGATGCGACTAACAGGTAAAACGATCATCGTCACGGGAGCTGGCTCAGGAATGGGTGAAGCCATGGCCAAATTGTTTGCACAAGAAGGCGCACGGATCGTCGCAGCGGACATTCGGTTGGAAACCGTCGAGCGGGTCGTCTCTGACATCAAGGAAGCGGGCGGAGAAGCGATGGCTGTTGCAAGTGATATCGCCAAACCTAACGCAGCAACAGAACTCGTCCAACAAGCGCTTGAGGCTTACGGCAAACTGGACGTTCTCGTCAACAATGCTGGGATCATGGACGGAATGGAGGGAGTGGAAGACATCTCCGATGAACGCTGGGATCATGTTTTCGCCGTCAATACGACAGGAACGATGCGTCTGATGCGCGAAGCGGTCAAGCATTTCAAGGAAGTAAAAGGTGGTGTCATTCTGAATAACATCTCGATTGGCGGTCTGAACGGTGCCCGAGCAGGAGCAGCCTATACCGCTTCCAAACATGCCGTCATTGGTCTGACGAAGAATACCGCCTTCTTTTACGCCGGAGAGGGGATCCGCTGTAACGGGATCGCACCTGGAGCCGTCGAGACGAACATCGGACAATCGATGACGAACCTGAATGAATTCGGAATGGGACGCGCGATGCTCGGCATGGGACTCAATCCACGTGCCGGTCAGCCAAATGAGATCGCAAAATTGGCACTGTTCCTCGTGTCTGACGAAGCGAGTTTTATTAACGGGGCGATCGTCGTCGCCGATGGTGGATGGAGTGCGTATTAAAAAACACATCTTATTTACTGGATTGTAGTTTAAAATGGCAGGAACTTGTCGATATAAGGGATAATATGACAATAGGAACATTATGACCTTGAGTTTGAATCCGGGGAGGAATCGGCATGTCGATGCAAGAACAGGCAGCACACGTCACTGACACACAAGTCATCCGAGCAATCGAGCAAAATCTGGCAATCATTCGCTTCGACGATCGACGGAAAGTCGCATATGTCAACGAGTTGTTTGCCCGGACGATGGGGTATGAAGTTGAAGAGCTAATCGGTAAATACCACCGTGACCTTTGCTTTCCAGCTTACGTCAATAGTCCAGATTACGAGTTATTTTGGCGCAAATTGATGCAAGGCATCACCTATCAGGACAAGATTGAACGCCGGGCTGCCGATGGGCAACAAAAATGGCTCGAAGCGACGTATATGCCGATCTACTCGGATGACGGTCGCCGGGTCGTCGGTGTCTCAAAAATTGCATCGGACATTACGATTCGTCAACAGGACGTCTTACGGATGGCAGCTGAACTCAACGAGACGTCCGCGTTCTTGACGGTCAAATCGGAGAGTGGTCGTCAGGACGGTCTGAACGTGCTGGCGACCGTTCAACAAGTCGAGGCGGAGTCCGTCGAGAACTTGTCGAGCCTCGTTGCCTTACGAAAGGATGCGAACTCGATCACCGACATCGTCAAGACGATCCGTGATATCGCCGCGCAGACGAATCTGCTCGCCTTGAATGCGGCGATTGAGGCGGCACGTGCTGGTGAACATGGACGCGGGTTCGATGTCGTCGCGACCGAAGTCCGAAACCTGTCGAACAAAGTGTCGCACTCAATCGGAGAAATCAAGAACAACATTGAAGGGATCGTTGAACGGATTGAAGACGTTTCGCACAGCATCGAGCGGATTTCGTCTAAGGTCAAAGACAGTACAGGGCAACTCGAACATACAGTCAGTGAGTTCGATCAATTGGCTGATTCAGCGAAACAACTCGAGCGTCAGGCAAAACAATTCGTCCATGTCTTATGACACACATCGATACCGGATCACACGAGCTGTTCGCTTGTAGTTGATTCGGTATTTTTTTGATGGCGAATTCAATATAGAGAAATAGAAAAGACGCTTGTTAAATCGGAATCATTACGATATGATGTAAAACGTAATTATTCCGAATTAAAGGTGGAGAACAATGTCTACATATAAAACTGCGAGCCTCATCGGTAGTGTCTTCCTCGGTTTGACACTTGCCGGTTGTGCTGCTTCTGATACGCCACAAGAGCAAAACCATTTGACGTTCGTCTATAACTTTGCGACACAATCGCTCGATCCGCATCGCGACAGCAGTTATGTTCCGCTTCGCGCAGGGGTGACGGAGACGCTCGTCCGTCTTGATGAAGAACGATTGACGGTCGAGCCGTGGCTTGCGAAAAAATGGTCCTACGAAGGAAAGCGAACATGGCGGATCGTCTTACAGGAAGACGTGACGTTCCATAACGGGAAACAACTTGATGCGGCAGCCGTCAAATCGTCTCTCGAACGCTCAATCGACGAAAATCCCGGTGTCAAGAATGCCTTGAATATCGAGACGATCAAAACGGACGGACCCGATCTGCTCATTCAAACGAAGACAACATATCCAGAGTTCATCTCGGAACTCGTCAATCCGAACACAGCAATCATCGACACGAAAGCGAGCGGGGTGACGAAGGAACCGACGGGAACCGGTCCGTTCCAAGTCGAGCGGTTCACTCCGGGAACAAAAGTCGAGTTAAAACGTTTCAAGTCCTATTGGCAAGAACAAGCGAAACTTGATTCCGTTGATTTTGTCTTCAACGAAGATGCTGGCGCACGGACGAACGCTTTGCGTGCCGGACAGGCGGACATCGTCTATCGACCGGAAATCGAGAGTGTCAAGCAGTTGAAGTCTGAAGGGTTGACAGTCCAAGCGACGGATACGTTCCGTGTCCATCAGTTGACGATGAATGTCGCGAACGGTCCGATGCAATCGCTTGAAGTCCGACAGGCAATGGATGCTTTGATCAATCGAAAGCAACTCGTCGATCACGTCCTCCAAGGATATGCGGTGCCAGCGCGTGGTCCATTCCTATCGTCATTCCCATTTGCTCCGAACTATCCGCAACAAGAGCAGAAGACGCCTGAGGAATGGCTCAAACAAGCTGGTTATACAAAACAAAACGGACGGATGCAAAAGGACGGTCGTCCTTTAAAGCTGACGTTATTGACGTATGCGGCTCGACCAGACCTGCCGTTGATCGCTCAAGTCATTCAAGATGACGCGAAAAAGATTGGTGTCGCGATCACGATTAAACAGATCGATGTCCCAGAAGAATACATGGCAAGTAACCGGGACTGGGATATCGCGACGTACAGCAATCTGACAGCTCCGCGTGGAGATGCTGGATATTATTTGAACGCGACCTATCATCCGAACGGAGGACTGAACTTCAGTCGTGTCGCGGATCCGAAGTTGACGAAACAGATCGAGACGTTAAATGAAACGATTCAGATCGAGGAACGTTCACGGCTTGCGGAGCAGATCGCGCGATATGTCGACGAGAAACGCTATAATAGCTTCTTGCTCCATCCTTCAACACTCGTCGCCTATGACAGCAAACGCGTCAAAGGATGGAAAACGGAAAAGAGTGAATACTACATGATCACGAACACGTTGCAGGTGACCGATTGATGCATTCGATTGTCAAACGACTGCTATCGCTAAGTCTATTCACTCTACTCATCACGTTCAGTTGTTTTGTCTTGTTACGGTTACTGCCGGGTGATCCGGTCTTGACGTTATTGAATATCGATGAATTATCAGCAACGCCCGAACAAATCGTGGCCGCGCGCCGTGAATTAGGGTACGATCAGCCGTTGCTTGTCCAGTACGTCCGTTGGCTGCAAGACATATTTACCTTACGTCTCGGAAACTCGTTACAGACGGGGCGACCGGTCATCGAGATGTTGTTAGAGAGTTATCTCGTGACGGTGGAGCTGGCACTTGGTGGGATTTTGATCGCCTTACTGATCGCCTTACCCCTAGGAATCGGTAGCGCATTGACGACGCGCCGAAGCGTCGTCCGTCTCGCGCACCTTGTCAGCATGAGCGGAGCGGCCGTGCCTGGTTTTTGGATCGGTCTGTTGCTCGTCGATCTGTTTGCCGTCCGTCTCGGATGGTTACCTGTGATGGGACGGGAAGGGATGACGTCACTCGTCCTCCCGGCTCTATCGCTCGGCTTTCCACTTGCGAGCGTCTATATTCCATTGATTCGACTGAATCTACGCCGTGAACTGAACCAACCGTACATCGAGTTGGCACGGATGCGTGGCATATCCGAGCGGACGATTCTTTGGCGTTATGCGTTACGCGGCAGTTTGCCACCGGTTCTGTCCGTGTTTGGTCTGACGCTCGGAAGTCTTGCCGGGGGTGTCGTCGTCCTCGAAGTTCTGTTCGCATATCCAGGTGTCGGAAAGTTAATGGTCGATGCAATTTTGCAACGCGATTACCCACTGATCCAAGGCTACATCTTGCTGACGACAGGCATCATTCTTGTCTTGCATCAAGGTGTCCGGTCGCTAAACTGGGCGTTACGACCAGATTGGCAGAAAGGAACAACGAGATGAAAAAAAAATGGCTCATTTTCGGAGGATGTCTCCTACTGTTTATTTCATATACCGTATTTATGAATCCATTTGATGCAAATGTAACGAAAAGACTTGAGCCTGCTTCATTCGAACATTGGCTTGGAACAGACGGTTTAGGACGAGATTTCGCAGCTCGTCTTTTTTTAGCTGGTTTGATATCCTTAGGTTTCAGCCTGCTTACGGTGTTGCTCACAGCCTGCATCGGTACCTGTCTTGGTTGTCTAGCCGGTTTTTATGATGGACGACTTAAGCGCTTAATTCATCGATTAGAAGATGGTCTCGTGATTTTCCCGGACACGGTTCTAGCACTCGTCATCGCCGGATTGTTTGGTGCCAGCCCTCAAAGTTTGATCTTTGCGATTTTACTCATCAAATGGATTTCCTACGCGCGATTAAGCGAGACACTCGTGACCGAGACGATGAAAAAGCCATACATCAGCATGGCACGTATCAACGGGTTAACAGACAGGATGATCTTACGACGCCACATCTTACCGCCCATCATCCGGCAAGTCGTCGTCTTGATGAGTTTGGATGTCGGCAAAGTCATCTTATTCTTATCGGCGTTCTCTTATATCGGGCTTGGTGTCCAAGCACCACTGCCAGAGTGGGGAGCGATGTTGAATGAAGGACGTCCCTATTTCAGTTCGGCACCCCGGCTCATGCTTTTGCCAGGTGCGTGCATCGTCTTGACCGTCGTCGCGACGATGGGATGGACGCGGTGGATGAAGAAAAAAGGAGGACACGTAAATGATTCAGATTCGGAGCTTACACGTTCGGGCGAAACACGTCCTTCTGCATGACGTGAATCTATCGCTACCAGCTCACCAATTCATTTGTCTCGTCGGAGCGAGCGGGAGCGGTAAGACGCTCTTGCTGAAACGATTACTGGATCGATTGCCGGACGGGATGTCGTCGAGCGGAGAGGTCATCTCGGACGAACCCCTGCGACGTGGTCTCGATATCGGTTACATACCGCAGCAGTATACCGATGCGTTTCTTCCGTTTTTAACGATGCGTCAGATGTTACGGGATACATATCGCGCGCATGGACGCAAGATCGATCATCCTTACATCGATGACGTTTTGCGAACGCTTGAGTTGGACCCGACCTGGTTGAACCGATATCCAGGAGAGTTGAGCGGTGGGCAATTACAACGGTTTGCGATCCTGTTTGCCGTCGCCTTAAAACCACGGTTGATTTTAGCGGATGAATTAACGACGGCACTCGATCCCATCTTGACACGTCGTTTACTCGACTGGTTGATCGAGTACCAACACCAGTACGGGGCAACGATTGTGTTCGTCACCCACGAATTAGGACCTGCTTTACATTACGGGGAGCAACTCGTCTTAATGCAGGATGGACGAATCGTCGAGACAGGAACACCACAAATGATCGAGCAAAGTCGTCATCCGTTTACGCTTGCCTTGATGCAGGCGCATCGTACGTCACTGGAAGAAAGGAAGAGTTCATGTCATCCGTCTTATCCGTAACAGATCTTACTTATCAGATAAAGGATCAGTCTATCTTGTCGAATATCTCGTTTCACGTAACGAAAAAGGTGTCACTTGGCATCATCGGGGAAAGTGGGAGTGGCAAGACGACACTCGGACGATTGATCCTCGGTCTGCTTAAACCTACTCATGGTTTGATTTCCTTACATGGAAAGGTATTTCCGAGTGGGCAACGAAACGAGCGACGAGCTATTCAAGCCGTCTTTCAACATCCTCTCGCTTCCTTTAATCCAGAATGGACGGTGCGGGAATCGATTCTTGAACCGTTTCGTCAGCATCGTCCGATTTTGCGGCATTTCCCAGCGACGTCAGAAGTGGATCTTATGACTGCCCTCGCGTTTGCTGTCGGGGTCGAGGAACAGTTATTCGATCGATTGCCCCATCAATTGAGCGGGGGACAAATTCAGCGTGCCGCGATCGCCCGCGCAATATCGATTGAACCCGACATCATCGTGATGGATGAGCCGACGACGGGACTTGATGTCGTCTCCCGCACACAGATCATCGAGCTACTAGAACACTTGCAACAGACACTTGGTGTCAGTCTCGTATTGATCTCGCACGATATCGACTTCATCCGGCGTCTCTGTTCGGAAACACTCGTCTTACGTGACGGTCGTGCTGTTGATTTGATTGATCGATTGGAATCAGGTGGTGCGTATACCCAACGATTCGTCGAGGCCGGAACATGGTGAACGCACAACCGACGCACAAAACGTACTGGTTACTCGCGTATCCGCTGATTCTCTCAAGTATTGCGACACCCTTGCTTGGTGTGACCGATACCGTCGTCATCGGTCAATCCGGTGATCCGCGGGCGATCGGCGGCATCGCCGTCGGAGCCGTCTTCTTCAATACGATTTACTGGTTGTTCGGTTTCTTAAAAGTGAGTACGACAGGATTCAGCGCCCAAGCAAGTGGGGCGAATGATGGGCACGCCTTACGGACGTCACTTTACCGACCGCTGTTTCTAGCAGCTTGTATCGGTCTGCTTATCCTGTTGTTTCGACAGCCGCTCGAGCAAATCGGACTGTACTTACT
>NZ_WBYY01000133.1:0-9263 GCF_048985645.1 Exiguobacterium sp. A1_3_1
TCGTGGGCTCGGAGATGTGTATAAGAGACAGGTATAGAGTGGATTCACTTGGACGACGATACCACCTGCATAGAGAACCGCATAATAACTGATCATATACTGGGGACAGTTCGGTAACATCAGTCCGACGCGATCCCCTTTTTTTAGTCCGTGCTCTTGTAACAGGCTTCCAAGTGCGCGGGCCTCGTCACGTACTTCACGAAACGTCATACGTTTTCCTAAGAAACTCAAGGCACGTTGTTCTGGAAAATCGGTCGCTGCCTCATCGAGTGCCTGATAAAGAGGTAATTCTCGATAATCAATCGATGCGGGTACTTGCTCGGGATAATCAGATAACCAAACGGATTCCATACGTTTCCCTCCCAGATAATGAATTACTATTCATTTTTATTATACGTTGATTCCAATTCGACATGCCAGTAAAATCCAAAAAAAGAAATCGAATCTGCTTGTTTTTTTTTCGATTCTTTCAATCGAGAATCATACAAAAAAGCAGTACTTCCCTTTCTCGTTTCCGAAAAAGAAGCAGCACTGCTTTTTAATAGACATCACCGGGATGGATACGTGAATCCTTCTCCAATGACTTCGCGCACTTTATGAATGACGACGAAGGCGCGGGGATCCGCTGCTTCGACGATCTGTTTCAACGGTGCCAGTTGTCGTTTATCGACGATCATATACAACATATCATTTTTTTGTTTCGTGAAATGACCGTGACTGTGAATGACCGTTGCACTACGGCCGAGCGTCTCTGTCAGGATTGTCGCGATTTCCTCTTGGCGATGACTGATGATCGTGACCGCTTCGCGGACATTCAATCCTTCGCTGACGAGATCAATCAAGTACGAACCGATGATGATCGCAATCAACGTATACAGCATCGTCTCTTCTCCGAATAGGAACCCTGATGCGCCGACGACTGCGACGTCGATGATGAACATCGAAACCGCGATACTGAGATTGAGATACTTATTCATCAATCGAGCGATGATCACACCCCCACCCGTCGTTCCTCCAGCACGAATAACAAGTCCGATTCCGACACCAATCAGAATACCCGCATAGACCGTACCAATTAAACGGCTATCCGATGATGTCGCTAGATTTGCTGTCGAAGAGAGGACAAACGATGTGACGGCGACCGAGATGACGGAGTAAAGCATCGTCTTCCGGCTAAGGAATCGATAACCGACGACGAACAGCAAAGCGTTCGCAATCAGGGAAACAAGTCCCGTATCCCAGCCATAGAGGTAGTAGAAGATGACCGTGATCCCGATCAATCCACCTTCTGATAAATCGTTTGGAATCGTAAAGTAATTGATGCCAAAGGCAAGAATGGCTGATCCAATGATGACCCAAAAAATATCCTTCCAAGAAATTAATTGCATTGCTTCAAAAGCACGGCGTCTTGTTTCTACCGTTGTTGTTTTTCGTACGTTCATATGCGTTCCTCCTTTTTTGATTAGGCGTGGCTTCCAATAAAAATTCCGTACTGAAACGATGTCAGTACGGAATGATCACACGGTAAGACCGGTTCTTTTAATTAAATACAATCCAAAGGATACCGACGACCAAAAAGGCGATCGAAACCCCGAACATGATTTTCGCTAAACGTTCTAACACGGATTCACCCCACTAACGCTGATCCGATGACGTAGGACATGCCGATCGATAAGGCACATGAAATAATACCGACAGCAATGTTGCCGTTCTCGATTTCACGGTCTACCGGCAAATTCGGTGTCAGGAATTCAAAGATCCAGTATGTCGATATCAACAGTAAGAAGCCAAAAGCACTTTCAAGAAATATCGACCCGACCCGTTCTTCCCCTTGAACAGCGAAATGAACGATATTGGCGAGTCCGATGATTTTTCCACCTGTTGCTAACGCAACGGCGATGTTGCCACTCTTGATATGTTCCCAGTTTTTATACCGGGTTGTCAACTCAAAAAGTGCAAGTCCTAAAATGATCAGTAATCCCGCGACCGAATAGAGCGCTGTCGTATAGACATAGACGTTCTCAAAAATGTTCATCCTGCTTTCCTCATTTCAGTTCGATGATCGTCACACCGTGTCCGCCTTCACCTTGACCACCTAAGCGGTGACCTTTGACGTGACGATGACCTTTCAAGAATTCTTGGACACCTTGACGCATCGCTCCCGTACCCAGACCATGGATAACACGAATATGGTCGTAGTTCGATAACAAAGCTTGGTCCATGAAGCGTTCGAGCTTCGATAATCCTTCTTCAACACGGACGCCACGTAAATCCAGTTCAGCTGAAGGCGCCGATTGTTTCGTCACACTCGTACCACCAGAACGCCCTTTTGTTTGAGGACGTTTTGGAGTACTGCCGATCTTCGCGAGATCTTCCGGTTTGACGTTCACTTTCATGATGCCGACTTGAACGGTGTACTCGCCGTTCGCCTGTTGGTTGATGATATAGCCTTTTTGATTGAAGGTCGTGACTTTGACTTCTTCCCCTTTATCAAAACGTGGCGTTTGATCGTATTTCGCTTTAACTTTAGCGATCCGTTTTTCTTGCAGACTCGGCTTCGCATCTTCAAGTTTTTTACGTGCCTCGATCAATTCATGCTCTTTGACGGCACCAGCGTCTCGTAATTCCTTCAAACGTTTAATGACGCCTTCCGCTTCTTTTTGGGCACGTTCGACTGCACGTGCTGCTTTTTCTTCCGCTTTTGCCAGAATCTCATTTTTCTCTTCCTGGATTTCGGCTTGTTCTTGCTCGAATTGCTCACGCTCTGCAACGAGTCGTTTCTTCTCTTCTAGCAACTGAGCCTCTAACGTCTCAGCACGCTGTTTCGCCTCTTCCAGTCGTTCGATCATCGTTTCGACGGACTGTGCGTCGCTACCGATTTGACCACGTGCCGCATCGATGATCCGGTCTTCGAGTCCGAGACGTTTTGAAATCTCGAACGCGTTCGAGCGTCCCGGTACACCAATGAGTAAGCGATACGTCGGACTGAGGGATTCGACATCGAATTCCATCGACGCGTTGACGACACCTTCTCGGTTATAGCCGTACGCTTTTAACTCCGAATAGTGCGTCGTCGCTGCAACACGTGCTCCGCGGCGTTTCACTTCATCAAGAATCGCGATCGCTAGGGCAGCCCCTTCTGTCGGATCCGTTCCCGCCCCTAATTCATCAAACAGCACCAAACTCATGAAATCGATTTTCTCCATCATCGAGACGATGTTCGTCATGTGCGAGCTGAACGTCGACAAGTTTTGTTCAATCGACTGTTCATCCCCGATATCGGCATAAATCGCATCGAAGACACTGAGCTCCGTCTCATCTGCTGCCGGTACGTATAGTCCTGATTGCACCATCAATTGCAAAAGACCAATCGTCTTTAAAGTAACTGTCTTACCACCGGTGTTCGGACCGGTGATGACGAGTGATGTAAAATCGCCACCTAGCGAGACAGTGATCGGTACGACCTCTTCTTTTGGAATGAAGGGATGTCGTGCTTCCTTCAGAATGATATGGCGATTTTCATTCAAGCGTGGTTCAACCGCTCCGATCTGATGACCATACAACGCTTTCGCCATGATGAAATCAAGTTCTGCTAATACATCAAGATTGATGCGCAGCGAGTCACCGACACTCCCGACAAGTGCTGATAATTGGGCGAGGATTCGTTCGATTTCCGCCCGTTCTTTCAAACGCGCTTCTTGAATCTCGTTGTTCGCAGAAACGACGGCTTGCGGTTCGATGAATAACGTCGCTCCAGAAGCTGACTGGTCGTGGACGATCCCACCGAACGCTTGACGATATTCTTGTTTGACCGGGACACAGTAGCGATCATTTCGCATCGTCACGATGGCGTCAGACAGCATCTTCGCTTTACTACGTAAGACACTATCGATTTTTGAACGAACTTGTCCTTCGAGCGAACGCAACTGACTACGTAACGCTCGTAATTTATCACTTGCCGAATCTTGAACAGTTCCTTGGTCGTCAATGGCATGACGAATCCCCTGTTCGATCTCAACGAGCTTCGTGATCTGTTCGATTCGACTATCGAGTCGTGGTAATCGTAGATCCGGGTGATCCTCATGCAATCGTTCTTGGAACGCCTTCACTTGACGTCCTGAATAAACGACGTCTGCGACGGATAAAAGTTCACTCGTCGAGAGGACCGAACCAATTTCTGCTCGTTTCACTTCACTGCGGACATCTGTCAATCCACCGAACGGATAACGGTCACGCAACCGGTAAACCGTCGTTGCTTCCGTCGTGACGGCTAATAATTCCTTGACCTGCTCGAACTCTTCCGCCGGACGCATCGCTCGAACGAACTGTGCTCCAAGTGAGCTTGCCGTGAACGATAACATGTTTTCTTTTAACTTCTCATATTCTAAGACGCGTAATGCGTTGGCATTCATTTAATCCACTCCTAAACGTTTTCGACCGAAGAAAGCAAGTGCTGCTTCGGCACTCCACGTATTGATGACATCAGACGCCTCCAAATAGGCTTTACGTGCATGGAGGACTCCAAGTTTCATATCTTCTAACATTTCTGGTCGGTGTGTATCTGTATTGATCAAAATTTTCACACCAGCAACCTTCGCTTTTGCTAGGGAACTTGCCGTCAAATCGAATCGTGCCGGGTTTGCATTCATCTCAAGCGCTGTTCCTGTCTCGGCTGCTAGTTCGATCAAGCGATCAACGTTAACGGCATAGCCCTCTCGTCTACCGATGATTCGTCCTGTCGGATGGGCAATCAGAGAAACGTAAGGATTACGACACGCATTCTCAAGCCGTTGCATGATCTCTTCTTCCGTCTGATCGAATTTCGAGTGAATCGAGGCAATGACGTAATCCATCTCTTTTAAGAAATCATCTTCATAATCGAGCGACCCATCAGGCAAGATATCCATCTCGACGCCACATAAAATCGTCATCTCAGGATGTTTCTTGCGTGCTGCTTCGATTTCGACACGTTGCGCACGTAGACGTTCTTCCGTCAATCCATTGACGAACTTCATATACTTACTATGGTCGGTGATCGCCATCCATGTATACCCTCGTGCAGCACACGCATCGACTAATTCTTCAACAGATAATGTTCCATCTGACCATGTCGTATGCATGTGTACATCTGCTTGGATATCCTGTTCCGTCAAAAGGCGTGACAAATCCTGCTCGAACTCTTGACGCCCTGCTCGTAATTCAGGTGCGATGAACGGTAAGTCGTACCGCGCAAACAATTCTTCTTCCGTCTTCGGCTGCACTAATCCTCGCTCGGTCTCAACGCCATATTCAGAAATGCTCTCTCCCCGTTCTTTGGCAAGTTGACGCATCCGGACATTGTGATCCTTCGAACCCGTGAAGTGATGTAACGTTGACGCGTACGCCGCGTCATCGACGATTCGGAAATCAACCGCGATATAATGGACGTCTCGTTTTAAGACGAGTGATACTTTCGTACTGCCGGCAGCAATGACTTCATCGATGAGCGACAGTTCCAATAGTTGCTCCTTGATCCGATCCGGTTCGTTCGTCGAGAGGATGAAATCAAGGTCCTTGCACGTCTCTTCTGCTCGGCGGAAGCTCCCACCAACTTCGAAGCGAATGATTTCATCGAACGACGCAAGGGTCTGATTTAATTCCGCAACGACCTTCCGCATGACACCATACGGTAATCGTTCCGGTCGTGTTTCAAACGTTTCGAGCGCTTTGACGTACTTTTCGACCGTCTTCTTACCGAATCCAGGCATCGTTTCGACTGTACCATCCGCTAATTTCTCTGCAAAGGAATCCGCATCAATGACGCCGACTTCATGCAATTTAGCAAGTTTCTTCCCACCAAGACCCGGGATCTTTAGTAAAGCGATCAGTCCTTCCGGTACTTCTTGTTCGAGTTCCGTCAGTGCCGTACTCGTTCCCGTTTCCCGGTACTCCTCAAGAACAGCGGCCGTTCCTTTACCAATCCCCTTCATCGCCGTGAAATCCTCGATTGCCATGAAGTCAGCATCGGATGCTTCGAGGATACTTGCTGCTTTTCGGAAAGCATTGATCTTAAACGGATTTTCCCCTTTAACCTCTAGATAGACTGAGATTCGTTCCAAGTGACGCATTGCATCTTGAATCGTACGCATGTGCAATTCTCCCCTCAAAAAAAGCTCCCATTTAACGGGAGCATGTTTATTTTATCAATCCAACTTTGTCCATCAGCCAATTCGCAAGGAGCGGTGTATGTTGGATGATGAAGCTTGCCAAACTCGAGTCTGCGATCGCATCCTGTATCGACTGAATCGGAACGAATGCCGCTAAGAACAAGAGCAAGAAGATGAAGATATACATCTCGATGAAGCCGAAGACGCCACCTAATAATCCTTTGACTTGTTTTAAGATCGGGACATTCGTCAACGAATCAAACATCGACAATAAGATCGCTAAGATGATTTTTGTACCGAAGAACAGGACGACGAACCAAAAGGCTTTATAGAACACTTCATCGAGTCGTGCTGAACTTGGAATTGCGAACATCGTCAAATCGATTCCCGCATCATCCAGCGTCGACGGATATGGAACCCACAAACGGAATTTCGTCGCCAGTTCCTCATAGAACGACAAGGCGACGATGAAGGAAATGATCAGGCTGAGCAAATGCCCGGCCTGCAATACGACTCCCCGTCGGACACCTGTCATGATGCCTAAGGCGAGAAGTAATAAGATAACGAAAGAAATCATAGTTTATAGTTCACCCAAATTCTTTTTTATTTTTACGTAATCACTACCAATATTAAGCGCCGCTAGGACGGCGATTTGACGAACGTCGAGTTGTGGTGCTTGTTCTCGGATTTCTCGAATTTTCGTATCGACGAGGAGACCCACTTCGCGTACGTGTTCTGGCGACTCCGTTCCGACAATCGTATAATCATTGCCTGCGATATGAATCGTCGTCCGGTTCAACCCTTCTGAATCAGCCATTTTTCTGTCCTCCTCATACTTTGCTTCTTTCATATAGTACCATCATTTTCGTTTTAGGAAAAGAAGTCCCCCATCGGTCTTAAGGATGGTATGCTTAATCCCGGAAAGGGAGGTTATCTCGTGGGAACTATCGTTTTACGCTTATCTAAAGAAAAGCAAGATCTCGTCATACAAGAGTTTAAACAAGGACAGACGAAGAGTCCACCGTATGCTCGTTTCGCCGCTAAAGTACCCGGATGTGTCATCACGATTTACAATTCTGGAAAAGTGATGTTTCAAGGAACCGAAGCCGAAACGATCGCTTCACGCTTCGGCACGGCTACACCGACTAAATCGAAGGAACCACTTGTTTCAACGTTACCAAATGGTTTTGCAGAATGGTCCGTCGCTGGCAGTGACGAAGTTGGAAAAGGCGATTTCTTCGGTCCACTCGTCGTCGTCGCTTCCTTCGTTGATCGAAAGCAGATTGCACTCCTTCGAGAACTGGGTGTACGTGACTCCAAGCACTTGAATGACACGGAGATTCGAAAGATCGCCCGTGATCTTCATGCCGTCATTCCGTACACATATCGTATCCTACACAATCCAGAATACAATCAAATGCAACGCACGATGACACAAGGAAAGATGACTGCCCTGATGCATAATGATGTCCTGCAGCGACTTCTTGACAAACTGGAGACGAAACCAGAAGCGATCTTGATAGATCAGTTTGCTGAAAAGACCGTTTACTATAAACACTTGTCTGGTGTCATCAATCCCGTTCGAGAAAATGTCTACTTCTCGACCAAGGCGGAACAACTCCATGTCGCCGTCGCTGCCTCCTCGATCATTGCTCGCGCCATCTTTTTGAAGGAGATGGACAAGTTGAGTGAAACAACAGGTGTCGTCATTCCGAAAGGTGCTGGTGCTAAAGTGGATCAAGTCGCTGCCTCACTGATTTTACGTTATGGAGCTGACAAACTTCGTGACTGGACGAAAGCCCATTTTGCGAATACGAAAAAGGCACAACAACTAGCTGCGAAACGAAACCGACCATGACCTTAACGGAATGGTCGGTTTTTTAAATGACGGACTTCCCTTCAGACAGTCGTTCTAATTCCGCAAGCAGTATGTGTTTTTCATTAAAAGGAATCGTTTTTGTACCGATTCGTTCTACCTCGTCATGACCTTTCCCGACGATGACGATGCGTTTCCCTTCGTGCGCCAAATGCGCTGCTTGTACAATCGCTTCGTGACGGGATGTATGACACCCTACTAAATGTTCACGTGAAATATCGACGATTAACTCTTCGATGATTCGATCCGGATTCTCTGTCCTCGCATCATGGACCGTTGCGATGATGTGTTCACAATATTTACTTGCGATTCGCCCCATCTCCGCTCGTTTCGTTCGATCACGCTCTCCAGCTGCACTTAAGACGACCGATAGCGACTCTCCGGAAGAAGTGAGTGCCTGCAAACATTTTTCTAGACCATCCGGTGTATGGGCATAATCGATATAAATCTCACAAGGTGCCCAGTCCAGTCGTTCGAGTCGTCCTTTCGGCAATTCCAGTTCTGGAATATGACGAATCAACGTATAGAGGTTGGCATCGCCTGCCCGCAACAATCCCATCGCTGCCGCTAAATTCGCTGCATTGAACTCACCTAGTAAAGCTGTCGGCACACGTGTTGTCGTCTCGTCGATCCGCACATTGACGGTATCCGTCAGCCATTCGACCGCAATCTGTGACGTTCGGTGGGGTTTCGTCGTATACCAGATAACGGGTTGCAAAGGCGCAGCTTCTCGCATGACGCGACTCCAACCATCTTCTCGATTCAAGACGATGGTCCGACCATTTGACGCAGCGACTTGTTGAAACAACAAAGCTTTCGTCTTTGCGTAATCTTCCATTGAATGATGATAATCCAGATGATCATGCGTCAGGTTCGTAAATGCTGCCGAGTGGAAAGACACTCCCTCGACTCGACCTTCGGCTAGTGCGTGAGAAGACACTTCAATGATGCAATCCGTCACGCCTTTTTCAACCATTTCATATAACAGTCGATGTAAGATGATGGCTTCAGGCGTCGTATTCGGCGTCTCAATGAGTTCCTCGTCAATTCGTGCACCGACCGTGCTGATCATGCCGGCTTTCACACCTGTTGCTCGAAAGAGATCATACGCCAATTTCGTCGTCGTCGTTTTTCCGTTTGTTCCGGTTACACCGTAGACACGCATCTTTTGACTCGGTTGATCGTAAAAGCGATTCGCGACTTGACCTGCAAGTCGTTTCGTATCCGGCACGGTAATGACG
>NZ_WBYY01000134.1:0-9188 GCF_048985645.1 Exiguobacterium sp. A1_3_1
GTGGGCTCGGAGATGTGTATAAGAGACAGGTAGGATACTGTCTGTCATCGCGACAGTCGTACGAGCGAGTTCTTCGATGTGGACGTTCGTCTGCCCAAGCAAGGCTTGAATACGCGCTTGCTGACTGTTGAGCTTTCCCCAGTCCCATACGAGTTGGTCTTCTCCTGAAACATCTACAGCGAGCGAGAGGATGTCTCCCTTGATTTGACGCAAGAGCTCCGCATAGCCGCGGAGAAGGACCTTGATTTCCTTGTCCTTGATTTTGATCAATCGCTTCTGCTGGTCGATGACCATCTGGTCGAGTTGTTCAGCTGTCAAGAGCATGGCTTATTCCTCGTCGTCTTCTGTCGAACGCTTCTCGATCTTCTTGTCCGCCCCATCGATGTAACCATCAATGTTGTCGAGGTCGACTTGTTTCCGGTCTGCCTTCTGTCGCTCAAGACGTTCCTTCTCTTCCGTCGCATTCTCGACGAGCGGGTTCAGCTGCAGGATGGTCTCATCCGAGATGAAGTCCTTCAGTCCGGTCAGCATCGTGACGTATTCGCTGACGTTGATCGGTAGGTTCCGGTGAACGGTCCAGTAGATCCAGCGCCAGTTATGTAACATCGACGTGTCTTGCGACTCCGCGACGTTCTGCCACTCAGTGACGGTGTCCTTCCCTTCAATCATCCAATCCTTTGCTTGGATGCTATAAGTCAGGAGCATGTTCTTGCGGCGGTAGTACTCGTCGAAATGAATCTCCCGTGCATTTGTCGCAATCTCAAGCGGTGCATACATCTGTTGGATGGCGACACCCGACAGATTACCGTTCGCCGTATCCTTGAAGATTTTCGGGAGTTGCGCGACATCGAAGAGCCGCTCCGTTAATTCCTTCAGGTGCGCGACGATCGGTTTCTCGTCAATCGGTGGCGCGAGATAATCAATCGTTGCCTCTTTGTTCTTAGAGCCAACTGCTCGCGAAGTCCGCATCTTCATCGTTTCTTCCGGTTTCGGAAGTTCACCGATGAATTTGAGGAATGGATCGTTGAAGACATCCATCTTGTTCGCGTTATCGCTTAGCGCCCGGTTGATTTCATCGATGATCGTGATGCTCGGTTCGTCGATGGCCGACATACCCATTGGAATATCCGTCGTCGGCGGCGTCTGTGCTTCATCCCCGCGGAACCACGCAATCGGCACCATCGGGAACTGGTGGTAGGCGACTTTTACTTCTTTTCGTGGATCCTCGACGAGATCGGTACCGTCTCGCTTCAGGTAATAGACATGGGTGTCGTCATACCACTCGACGTATTCAGCGGTCTCTGTCGCTCCGTTCCGTACCTCTTTTTTCGTATACCGGTGAATCGCACCGATGATGTCGCCGTATTCGTTCGTCACCGGGAAGAGACGATTCAGCGGGTAGGCACGATAGCGGATGTCCAGACGATTGTCGAAGTAGAACAGGACACCCGCTCCACCTGCCGTCAATCCGTTGCGTACGGTCGTGAAGTCGATGTGATGATCACTGTTATCCTCGCGGACGTCCTCGAGCTTTTGCCGGAATCCCTTCAGTCGTTCGAGATCCGCGCCGTATTTACTGGCTGCACTATCCGGTACCTCGACGCTGACCGGCTTCCCGACCATATAGTCGGTCGGGAGGTTGACAATCAGCTTCGCATAATTGATGACGAGGCGATGGTTCGGGTCGTCCGCTCGTTTCGGTTGTCGGACGAGTACGGCATGCTTTCCGTCATAGTAGGATTGCTGCAGGACGATCGATTTCAGCAAGATGTCGTGTTGTGCGATGTATTGGTTCAATCCTGCCCATTTGTTCTTCTGTAGTTCTTGCGTGAGCGTCGTCGCTTCCACGCCACCGCCTCCTTTCTTGTTGAATAATGAACGTAACCATTCGATGAATGAACGCCACATGGTCTTTCACCTCACTTAGAATGTCCGCTCGAAGGCGCTGAAGCCTTTGCCACCCTCCGGCTCATAGAAGCACAAGGCGAGGGCGTCCGCGCGGTCAGGTGATGCCAGTCCACGCTTCTTCATCTTGTCCTTCGGTTCGACCTTGATGACGCCTTTGCTGAGGACCCGATACTTCCGCGTCGTCAGCTGGGAAACGAGCTTGTCGTCCTCGAGCAATTCGAGGGTCGGTTCCTCCCCTAGCATCCGGCGTCTGAAGTTCGTCTCGAGCAAGTCTCGTAGGTTACCCCACAACTGATCGCCAAGCTTGTCATAGACATCCGGGTCATCCGCTCTCGCTCCGTTGTTGATGCCGTGGACTTCGAACTTCTGCATGTTATGGGTATCAATCCATTCGTCAATCCCATCCGTGACACCACCACCGACACCGGTATCATCGACTTTGAAGACGACGCGGGGTGCTTGCGGGAAACGATTGAGCGTGTTCCGAGCGAAGCGGATGGCTTCTCCCGTCGTTTCTGTCGTCCCTTTCTTGCTATGGGTGTGTCGCGCGACGACCTTGTTCCCGACACGGGCATACATGACGGTCTCATCATCCCCGTACCGGGCAACGTCGATACCGATATGGATATCTGCATATTTGACGGGTGTCACCGTGACATTGATGGCTTGATCCGTGAATTCGAGCGGGATATAGGCATCCGCCTCCGCTTTCGGGAAATCACCCAGGACGCGAACACGGTAGACGTCCGAGTCTTCGTTATACTTCTGCTTCAGCATCTCAATCGTGTCTCGTGACGTACGCGGACTATCGAGGGAGCTGACCTTGTGCGTACTCCAGAGATGCTTGTCGCGGTTATGGGAATCAAAAAAGACCCCACTCGTTCGAGTCGGGTTTCCGCACATCAAGATTTTGTTTTCGTCCCCGGTCAATGTCCCGAGGATGGCTTCCATGATCGGATCAGCGACACCGGACGCCTCATCGACGATGAATAGCATGTAGTCTTCGTGAAAGCCTTGCATGTTCTCCGGCTTCGTCGCGGTACGAGCGGTAGCGAACCACCGTTCTTCACTCCCGATCATGTAGATTTTCGTCTTCGTCCACTTCAGCAGCCGCTTCAACAATTCGGATTTCTCCATCCACTTGGCGATTTCTGCCCAAAGGACGGTGAACAGTTGATCCTTCGTCGGTGCGGTCGCGATGACTTTCGGATTTGGTCGGCATGTCAGGTACCAGAGGGTCACGACGGCTTCAAGCCCCGTCTTCCCGACACCCTGTCCGGAGCGGACGCTGACCTTGTTCTTCTTCGATAAATCGTCAAGTATGCTACGCTGCCATTCGTCCGGATAAAAACCGAGGATGTCTTCCGCGAACGCCGCGGGATCGTCCCAGTAGACGTCGATGACACTGGCGAGTACGTTATACGGTTTCGTTTGCTTCATGGCGTTTCCACCTGTTGCTTGCGACGTCGTTCGGCAGCGGCAAGGATACCGTCTTTCCAATCGGTCGTCGTCTCGTCATCCGTATCCGCATTCTTCAGCTGCTCGACTTCGAGTTTCAACTTCTCTAGCTTCAGGACGCGTTCCTCGTCCCCTTTGGTCAACTTCTCATAGGAGCGGATCATCGCGTCGAGTCGTCCCATCGCCGTAGCAAGGGAAGACATGAACGTCGCTTGTTTCTCGTAGGCGAAGCGGATTTCCCACTCGTCCTTCGATTCCCCGCTTGCGCTCAATTCTTTCGACATGTCGTCAGCGTCGCTGACATACATGATATTCAAGGAATTGATGATGTTCGCATGCATCAGCTGGATTTGGTCCCAGAGTAGATCAGCGGGATTCCGTTCCTGCGTGCCATGCATGATTTCGAGGATGGATTCCGGTATGTACTGGCGGAACAGGCCATGGAGCAACGCGTTCTTATTCCCTTCCGGAGCACCACCCCAGTTACCTGCGGCGTTCTTGTTCCCCTTTGGTGCGCCACTCTTGCGCCGTTTAGGAGCGCTCTCTTTCAGTTTAGGAGCGCTCCCTTTGCCGTCCGTTTCTTCATCATCCCAGCGGTCCGTCGATTTCCACTTGCGAATCGCACTCGGGGAGACATCCATCTCCTTCGCCAGGTCGACCAATTTATATGTCGGATCCTGTTTGATGGCGATGCGCCACTTCTCGCGAGCCTCATCCCGCCGGGGGTCTCTTGGTCTCGCCACGCTCCCACCGCCTTCCTAATTACTGGATTGTGTTGTTTTTCAGGACGACCGACGACCTCGCTTATGCCGCGCTTTCATCATTCGATGCGTCTGACGCTTCGTTCCTGATGCGATAAGGCGATTCACATGCCAAGACGTGTCCCTTCATAGCGCGCCGTATAGTAGTGCTGAGGGACATCAGCTACTAGATCAGTACTTAGCATCTTCCGGAGGTAGTCTCCGACTCTTCGTAAAATTTCTTTCACCATGTTCCATGCACGTTCGACGAAACTTCTCACTACTGTTTTAAGCGCTTCTCGAATCGCTTCTACATTCGCCTTTGTCATGTTCTCCCTCCTCTCTTATGATTTCCAACGAACCGACTAGGTCGATGCTTGTCCGCTCGTTGCAAGGCACAAAAAAAGCACCCCGAAGGATGCTTAGTAAATCAGTAACCATAATTAAATATATTTCCAATTAATGCTTTTAAGGTTTGATACGAATAATATTCCTCTTCCTGAGAAATGTCATATTTTTTAGCCGCTGGTAGATACTGAATCAATGGTTTATCTTTTCCTACAAGGATACCAGCGATATTTACTAATTCATTATCAATTTCAGGGACAACGACCGCAACATTAATCCAAGGATCATCTTTCCCTTTATTCTCCATAGTGCAATATAAAACTCTATGTGCTCCATCATTTTTCAATGTATTGAGGCTGAGTACAAAAACCGAATTCGGATTATCAATTTTTGATACAACAACTTTTTCACTTTTGTAATAGATATTACTGAAATCATCTTCAATACTATCAAACGTAAATTCAAGAACTTTAATGATATCTAAAATTGTATTGCTTTCTCGTAAAGTGATTTCCTCTTGTAACCTACTTTTTAACTCTTGATCCCAAATTATTATTTAACCTCCATTTATTTGATATTATGGTAAATATATCTATATCCACAAACACAATATTCTAGGTTCAACACGAATTTCCTGCCAACAACGCACGACTACTCTGCCCTCACGCTTCATTGCTTTTTTCACATTTTTTCTGGCTGCGTCATGCGTTGTTGGCAAGAAGCGAATCACTTCGTACGCTTGGTATCCTGTTTCCAGAGATACTTCAACCAGACACTTTGAGGAATCTTCGTGACGGGATCTGTCCGTCGATTTTTACGACGCGGACTCACTTTCCAGTGCATCACGTATGGTTTATCTTTCATGCAATCACTCTTTATATGTACAAACATCCGGATGAGACCGATCATTGCAAGCATCTGGGGGAATGACATGGAACCGATCGATAGGCTGACTAAGGGAGGTCAAATTCACTCATCCGGATATTTCTGCATACAAAAAGCGCCCTGTTCGTTACAAGGCGCTTGATATGTGAGTAATGCTTATGTCCTGTAGAACAATGCAACCGTCGTCGCACCCGCTTCGTCTACATGGAAATAATATCATGTATTTAGCAAGTTTTTGTATCAAGATTGTATCAAATTTGTATCACCATTTTATCTTTGATTAGTCTACCAACAATACACAATCAATTAATTTTTTATAGGTTTTTTTACTTATTGACTCCCATTTCTTTATCTCATCCAATGAGCTAGTTACATTGTTAAAAATTTTAAAATAAGCTTGATACATCTCTAATTCGTCCTTATCTTTATCAAAGGTAGAAATAAATGCTTTATACTTTTCCACTTCTGTAATTAATACATAAATCCTGTGAATTGATCTATCCTCTTTTGAATGGAAATTTAAAGCACTTTTCAAGAAAATATCTTTATAAATTAGAGTAGAAAGTAAATTAATTTGTCTGTCTGCTGAATTGATTAAAGTTTTAATTTCTTTAATATAATCCTTATTATCAACATACTGTTCTTTGAAAGCTTCTTCAGTTAGTTTCATAATACCTATGTTTAAGGTTCCTTCTTTTGGATCATCTAAGAAATCTAAAGTACTTTCGATATGATTTAAAAAATTATTATTTTTTCTAATTTCAACTGCAATCAATTTTTTTATATTTCTCGCTATAAATAAATTTTTTACAAGTTCGTAAAGACTTCTAATAAGTATAGCTAATAATGCTGACAACAAGGCTGGAACAATTACTTCTAAAGATAATATAGAATTACTCAAAAAAGTTTGCTCCTTTTTGCTTTTTCTTTTAGAAAATCAAGTTGAGAAATCATTTCACATATCATTTCATTTTTATCAGTATCATTACTCAACAAATTAATTTCTTCCTCAGAAAATTCCATAGTTTTTATACTTTCAACAAAGTTCATTCCCCCTTCGATTCTCTCAAAAAAAGAAGTTTCGTCTTTATGTAAAGAAAGAATATTCGAGATTAGATGAGAATCAAGTTCGAAAAATATAGGAACATCAACTGCTTCTGACTCAATAGCTTCTCTTAAATTAAATTCTTCACCACATCCACAATCTTCATCACATACATAATCATCCAATTCATCTTCAGTAAGATATACATCAGTATTGTTTATACATGTGTAACGATATTTTAATTCAAGTATTCTATTATCACTAATTGAACTTATATAAATAAATAAAACAAAAACTTTTGATAGCTCCATTTCGAAGATATTCGAAAACCTATATGGGTTTAAGAAAATTTTCCCATTTAAAATTTCTGAAACGATAAAACTATTTAATTTTTCAAAAGTTTTTTTAAATGGATATAGATTTTCAAGATTCGGATTTTTCCGATATAATACTTCTAAATTTGTTTTTAACATAGTCATTTACGGTTCTCCTCGCTTCAGAAACTGTTAATGTACTTTTTACACCACTATTGTTAGCTCTTCTTTTGTTTTGATAATAAACAAAGATTAAGTGATCGTTACTCAAGGTAATCTTAACTTCTTGATAAAATTTTTTCCCGTTAGAGACTGAAGTTGAAATATGCAGTCCTAACTCATTAATCAGCTTTATGCTATCTACTACTTCTTGGAGGTGCCAGTAAAAATCAGACGTATAAACAGGTAGCCTTTCTTGATTTCGAGTAGTAGATTTTGTCACAGCCCAATCACGAACAGTAAAAGAAAAAATAAAATTATCAAGGTCTCTTACAATCATTGCTTTCTTTTTTAATATAGAAAACGCCTTCATATGCTTTAAAAATTTTACACTCATACTAATACTATCGTTGTCAAAATCTTTGAATTTATCTTCTATAAATAATTCAATATCACTAGTATCCTTTTCTTCATTTTCTCCTAGTATTTTTGAAATTAAATTATCTCTGTCTTCCTTAAAAATTTTATACATAGCTAGTTCAAACGGTGATTTTAAATAAGCTTCTATTTCAGTATTCAGAACTTGAAGCTTTTCGCCTTCAGAACTTTCATTTTTTTCTGCTTTTGTATTATTCATTGTCATTAAAGATAACTGTTCACCCAAAGAATGCAATCTAAGTTTAGATTCTACGAGTTCTTTTATCCGCTCATATAAAGTTACACTCGCTATTCCTTCATTTGAAAATTTATCTGTAATTTTTACTGTTTTATCTTTAGATTCTAAAAGTACTTTTTTCCGATCATTAGTAGAACTACATACATCTTTTAAAGTTCTATCATTGTATGCTAATTCAAAAAAGTTGTTTTCAAAATCAAAAGAGTATCTAATAAATACAGATTTTGTAAGGTAATTTTCAGATGAATAAATAATTCCGATTTTTTCATATATCTCGATTTTATTGTTCTTTTTACAAATTTTATGAAAATTGTCGTCTTTCTCTTTTATATCGGTGATTTTTTGTGGAACGTACTCTCCTAAGTTTTTAGGATTATATTTTTTTATTAATAATGAATAAACATCATCAATATATCCATTTAAATCCTTGTAACCTTCAAGGGAGTAATCCATGCCATAAACTCTTCGGACATTAAAATGATATTCCAAATTTTTTAAGTACTGATTCTCAAAATAATCAATATATTCAACACCCTGATTAAAAAATTCATTTCTTAATATTTTGATATAATTATCAGCTTTGGTACCCGGAGTATAATATTTATTATCAATTACGAAAAATACACTCTCAGTTATATTGTTTTTTTCTTTAAATCGAGTCTTTTTTAACTGTTCTACTTCATCATTATGACGATTTAGAAAACTATCTTCATCAAGCTTAATCATATTTTTTAAAATCTCGTTCATTGTTATATTAGAATAAACGTTCAATATGTTATCTTGGATACTAATTTCTATTGTTTTTTCCATCATTGCGCCCCCAAAAATCAATCTATATTGACTAATGGTAAAGGTTTTTAGCTAAATTTACCTGTTGCTTCACAAAAAATCGTATGACATTTTTCGACACTTCAAATCTTCTATTTTTTATTAATAAGTAATGTTAATCCTAATTTAGTCCTCAATTACAATCAAAAATCTTAACTCTTCTTCAAGTTCCTAGGTGGTATTTATCATCACATTATAAAAACCCTATTTTTCAGTTCTAAAATGGTTGTTTGTGCTTGAACATTCTAATTTATTATCAATGTACTCAATGCTAACGATTCTGATAATTAGGATCAACTTGAAAATGAATGATAAATAAGATTTCGGGTGCCATGGTTGCCTTCTACTACTGAAGTAGTGCCGGGCATTCTTGCCCGGCTTCCCCCGTCTTTCACATATTTATGCGATGATTATGAGCTTTTCTGTTTCGTTGTATTCAGACAAGGCTTCCATCAGGTAATCTTCGATGTTCCGGATGGCTTCGTTCTTCCAAGCACCACCGTCCGCTTCGAACAAGGCGACACGTGGACCGTTTTGCATCCGAAGGACGAACTTGCTTTCCGGCTGATCGACTTCGATGAACGTCCGGTATGGTGCGAGCGTCACTGGATTGACGACCTTGACGTCTGCGACGGTCGCGACACCCGTTTTCATCGTCACCGCTTGCGAGATGCCGTCGTCTCCAACACCTCGGACATTGTCTTCCTTGAGGTTGCCGACCATTTTCAGAATCAATGCTTGATCCTTGTTCGGGACGAAGACCGACTGCAGCTTGATATTGATGTCTTCCGGATCGTCTGTCTCTTATACACATCTCCGAGCCCACG
>NZ_WBYY01000135.1:0-9094 GCF_048985645.1 Exiguobacterium sp. A1_3_1
TGGGCTCGGAGATGTGTATAAGAGACAGATATTACGCCATCATGAAACAAGGGGCAATCGCGATTCCAATCAACCCTACATACACACCGGATGAAATCGGGTATATCCTGATGAACGGTGATGTGAAGGGGATTTTAGGGATTGCACCGCTCGTCGAAGCTGCAAAAGATCGTCTCGTGCATTTACCGAATCTTAAGATTGTCGTCTCTGTTCCTTACGCGGATCAAGAAGGACCAAACGAAACACATCAACAAGTGACGTTCATCACGCTCGATCGCTGGCTCGAAATCGAACATCCCTTGACCGAAGTGACGAATGAACTGGACGACATCGCTGTCATTCTCTATACGAGTGGAACGACAGGAAAACCAAAAGGTGCGATGTTATCCCACCGTAATCTGACGTCGAATGCGCGCTCGATTGGAGATTATCTACATGTATCCAGTAACGACCGGACACTTGCCGTATTACCGATGTTCCATGTCTTTTGTTTGACGGTCGTCGTCAATGCGTCACTCGCACATGGAGCGTCAATCATCATTGCTTCACGTTTTTCACCACAAGAGACGTTTGAGTTAGCGAAAAAAGAACAGGTGACGATTTTTGCGGGTGTACCGACGATGTATAATTTTTTACTGCAAACCGTGAAGGCTCATCCGGAATATGCGACCTATTTTGAATCAACACGTTTGTTCGTCTCAGGGGGAGCGAGTCTTCCAGTGCCGCTTCTTGAAGCATTTGATCGAACATTCCAATGTCATATCCTCGAAGGATATGGTTTATCGGAAGCATCACCCGTCACTTGTTTCAATCCGGTCAATGGTGTTCAAAAACCAGGCTCGATTGGAACATCGATCGTCGATGTCGAAAACAAAGTCGTCGATGAACTCGGACAAGAATTACCAGATGGTCAAGTCGGAGAATTGATCGTTCGGGGACCAAACGTCATGACCGGTTATTACAAGATGCCGGAAGAGTCGCAAGCGACGTTACGCGATGGCTGGTTATATACGGGTGATCTGGCTCGTCGAGATGAAGACGGGTATTTCTATATCGTCGATCGCAAAAAAGATATGATCATCGTCGGTGGGTACAACGTCTACCCGCGTGAAGTCGAAGAAGTCCTCTATCAGCATCCGAACGTCATCGAAGCCGCCGTCATCGGTATACCGGATGAGGAGATGGGCGAAGCCGTCAAAGCATTCGTTGTTGCTCGTGAGACGATGACGGAAGAGGAAACGCAGGCATTCTGTGCTACATCACTCGCGAAATATAAATGTCCGACACAGATTGAGTTCATCGATCAATTACCTCGTAATACGACCGGAAAGATTTTACGGACCGTGTTGAAGAAACAACCGACGAATTCATGACTGTCTCAAGAACTTCAGGTTTCTGAAGTTCTTTTTCTGTGCATAGACAAGAAGGAGGGGATACGAATGAATATCGCATTGATTGCACATGATGAGAAAAAGGATGAGATGATGGGCTTTACACGGGCTTACGCCGCATTCTTTAAGAAAAATACATTATACGCGACAGGAACGACCGGGCAACGGATCATGGAAGCAACCGATCTGCACGTCCATCGCTGTAAGTCAGGTCCACTCGGTGGGGATCAGGAAATCGGAGCGCTGGTAGCACAAGGAAAAATCGATATCGTGATTTTTTTACGCGATCCACTGACGGCCCAACCGCATGAGCCGGACGTCTCGGCACTCATTCGATTATGTGACGTATACGATTTGCCGCTTGCGACGAATGTCGGAACTGCTGAAATTTTAATTAATGGACTCGAACAAGGACAATTTGATTGGAAGGAAATCATTCGAAAACGCCATGAACTGGAACAACAAAAGTTTTTAGACGATTAATTTCATGAGAACGCTTCTCATTTTCGTTTGAGCATGATATAGTCAGTTTGAGGATGATACTGATTATCAATTGCGATGGAAAAGGTGGCGAAGAAAATGGAGATTCTATTAATGACGGGTGTAACGGTATTGCTAGGAGGCGGCGTTGGATTTTTGATGCACGTCGTAAAAATGGAACGTCGTCAACAGGCAACACCTGTGACTTCAAAGAACGAGCAAGTAGCGTATCCAGCGCTCCGTCTCGTCAAATAATAGAAAATTTATGACTTCGCCTTTCTTTTCTTTTGAAAAGAAAGGTTTTTTTGAATTATTATCCACTCTCCCATAATTTTGCGGAATTCCTTTGATACACTGAAACAAAGCACATTAGTCGAGGAGTGAGAGCCATGCATACAATCTATTTAGTTGATGATGAAGTGAACTTGAACCGTGTACTCGTGAAATATTTGGAGCAAGAAGGATGGCAAGTGAAATCATTTACGTCTGGTGAGGCAGCGGCCTCTGCCATCGTTGAAAAGCCTGACTTATGGATTTTAGACATCATGCTACCGGATATGGATGGTTTTCAATTGATTAAACGGATCAAGGCACATGATGAGACGACACCTGTCATCTTCATCTCGGCTCGGGATGAGGACATCGATAAAATCATTGGTCTTGAGATGGGATCAGACGATTACATCGCAAAACCATTCCTTCCGCGAGAACTCGTCATCCGCGTCAAAAAGATTTTGGCACGAACGTATGCGACACCAAAGAGTGGTGTCATCCAATACGGCGATTATATGATTTATCCAGAGAAACGAATCATCGAAGAGAATGGTCAAGAAATCGATTTGACGTCGAAAGAGTACGATTTGTTGATTTTATTCGCTACACAAATTGGGACGCCGATGTCACGCGAGCAGATTCTTGTCAGCGTCTGGGGTGACGATTATTTCGGTTCAGACCGAGTCGTCGATGATCTCGTTCGTCGCGTCCGTAAAAAATTATCGAAGCTTGAGCTCGAAACGATTTACGGCATCGGTTATCGCTTGGTGTCTGCATGAAAAACCGCAGTCTCGGATTCCAGATTTGGGCGATGTTTCTGCTCGTCATCGTCACGCTTTCTGCGGTCATTCTCCTGGTCATCCGTTCATCGATTGGAAATTTCATCGATGAACAGGTCTATGCGACACTTGAGAATAGTGAAGTCTTCTTCTCGAAAGATGCTTCTGTCATCGAGATGTTACAGGATAATCCGATCGAATTCGACCGCCGAAAACAGGAGTCTCGTTCTGTTAACATCTTACTCCTTTCTAAAAACGGCAAACTCTACTACGGTGGAGCGCCACAACAACTGATCAATCAGATGTACCGTGATGCAATTGATCAAAAGACCGTTACAGCAAAGTATACAACTCGTCTTGATAAAGAAGACGTCTATTACAGTATTCGAAAAATCGAGGTTAGCGGCGAAACCTATTATCGTGTCTCTTATGTTTGGGATGCGTATCGGCAAGAACTGATTACACAGTTGTTCTCGAAAATCGGATTCGTCGTCATCATTGGGAGTATCTTTACGTTATTCATTGCCTTTTGGTTAGCGCGACGTTTGACACATCCACTCGTTGAGATCGAGGGAGCGGTTGGGAAAATTGCGGCTCAAAAGTGGGATACACCACTTCCGCTTGACCGTGGGGATGAGATTGGACGACTCGCACGATCGGTCGATGCGATGCGAATGGATCTTGAAAAACAAGATAAGGCACAAAAATCATTACTTCAAAACATCTCCCATGATTTGAAGACGCCGATCATGGTCATCCGAAGTTATGCCCAGTCTATCTCAGACGGGATTTATCCTGATGGTGATTTGACCGGATCCGTATCCGTCATTGATGAAGAAGCGGAACGATTAGAGAAAAAAGTCGCGGCTTTACTCTACGTCACGAAGCTCGACTATTTCGAGCTCGATCGTTCGACGTGGGACAATGTTGACATCGACCGGATGGTGCATCTGTTGAAAAATCGCTTTTCCGGGACGAAGTCACTCGAGTGGCATGTCAGTGGGGAAGCAGGAATCGTTCTTGGTGAAGGAGAGCAGTTGCGTGTTGCGCTCGAAAATGTCATGGACAATGCGATTCGTTATGCCGAAACACGAATCGATATCCGATTGTCCGGAACATCGGATCATGTTCATATTGAAATCGAAAATGATGGACCACCGCTTGACGCCTCCTCACCACTGTTCCATCAATTCTCACGTGGTAAGGAAGGGAAGTTCGGTTTAGGTCTTTATATTGTCAAACGGATCGTCGAGCGTCATGACGGGACGGTCGCAATCGAGAATCGCTCTGCGGGAAATGGAGTCGGAAAAGTTTGTGTGATTTTTAATTTTCCAAGGCACTTCATCGAACAAATGGAGAATCAAAATGAAAGTAAGACAGAGAAATATTAAAAACGGGATCTTTGGATCTCGTTTTTTTCATTAGGAAATAACTAGCAGGACTAAACAACATAACTGATTATTTGATATAACCAATGTAGTCCAGGAAGGGAGCGAAGAATATGTCATACCCAGTTACGGAAGAAACGTTAGCCTTGATCCCGCAATATGGTCAGTACGGAGAGCCGCAGACACTCGTTATTAAGGAACATTCTGAGAGCATTTTAGATGGTCATCCGATTAAATTAATTGAAGAATCCTGTTTGTATTTTGGTTCGTCGATGCGTGGAAGAATTGAAGCAGCGCGGCATATTCTTGGTCCGAACCGAAAGACACCTGTTTTAGTGGATTGGCAAGCACAGACGATTTTCTTTCCAACGACCGCAAAAGAAAAGGCAGAATGTATTTGGATTAATTTTAAACAGATGAAGACTGTTCAGAAAAAATCGGGAAAAGTACAAGTCGAATTTCAGACCGGGCAATGTATCGATACGGATGCCTCGGCATACAGCATCGAGCGACAACGGATTAAAACGCTGGAACTGGCGTATGAAATGCAACGTCGTTTTCAATTGCCGGAGTTTAAGAATCGGTGAAAAGTGGAAACACATAACAGGAATCTTACTTACGTAAGGAGAAACAGTAGAGAGAGAAATCATAGGGAGGTGAAGCGGTAACTTTTACCGCGACACGATGAATGAATCATACGAATGGTTAAATCGCCGAAAACTACAGCCTGGATTTGGTGCGACTGGAGGCAGACGCTTTATCAGTTCCCGCATCGTACGTCCGGAAAATACACCGGGTAAACGAATCAAAGGAATTAAACGGGCACGACAATTGGTCGTCGATGATGCTGGAAATCGCCGTTGGGTCACGAAACGCATCGTCGTGACGGATGCTGCGAAACACGTCACGATGAACCGTCGGACATCTATCGCCTTGAAGGAGACGAATGAGTCGCGCCTAGAGCAAGTCAAACAAAAACTAGCATCTAACAAAAAGGTCTTATTACCGATCTTAGCGGCAACAGGGATCGCTGTCGCAGGTGGGGTCCTTGCTTACATCCTTCGTCGGAAGAAAAAACAATCTGATCAATAAAAATAAGCCGTTCTCCAATCGGAGGACGGCTTATTTCATGCATTACAAGAATCGTTTTCGTAAAGAAGTCGAGAGTGCTTTTTCTGCGATTTCTTCTAGTTCCGTCAAGTTTGTCGGATCAAAGCTATCATTGTAGAAACGACCTACGAAGTCGACACGGTCGTAATCGAGTTCCTTGAAAATCAAGTGTTTATGGTCGTCATAAAAAACGACACGATAGTAATCAGATCCGCGTTCAAGGGTTACGAGACCTTTGATGTGATCCAATTTTTTTTGTTCTTCGGTTTGCTCTTCCTCGAGCGTGTCATCCTCGTTCGTCGATGCTTCGGCTTGCTCGATCGCATTCTTTACGAGTTCAGGTCGTTGTTCTTGTTCTTCCGTCATGTTTTATCGCCTCCATTTATTATTTTACATGGAAATGGACAGATGAGAAAGAAAAATCCCTCAGTCCATCTGGTGTGCTTCACAAACGCGTAGTACATTCATCGCGCCAATTCGTAATCGATCGAGTAGTTGAAGTCGTGCTTCTTCATTTGGAATTGTATCAAGAGCAGCTACTTCCATCAGTTCCAACCAACGGATGGCATGTTCTTTTTGAATCGGTAATAACCGGTGAATCATCGCTAAACTCGCCGGCGGTTGATCCGGGTCGCGCGGTCCCCCTGTCAATTGGGTCAAGAAGACGAGTTGTGCCTGTTCGACACGTTGTCGATCGTCAGGGAACAACGGTCGCAACAGTGAATCATGGTAGACTTGATGATAGAACGAGCGAACCAAGGATGTGAGTACATGCTCGCCTCCGATGGTTTCGTAAAGTGACAAGGAGCATCACCTGCCTTACATAGGATGTGTCCTGATTATAGCAAATTTATACGTAGAAGACATGCGCCAAAAACAGTACATTTGTTCTTGTTTATGAGATACTAAGAGTAAAGAAAAACGAGGAGGAGGTTTTCTTGATGAACCATATGCATATTGGTCGTGCCGGTAGTGGGAAAACGACACAATTGATCGAGCGCGTCGTACAAGAACTCGAGCAACGACCATTAGGGGAGAAGATGTATTTCATCGTTCCAGATCAGATGTCATTTGAAATGGAGCGGCGGATTGCGACAGATGAACGGATAGCAGGTCTTGTTCGTCTTGAGGTCATGAGTCTACGGCGCTTTGCGTTTCATATTTTACGCGATTACGGGAATCAAGCGATTCCATTTCTTGATGAGACGGGGACACAGCTATTACTGCGACAGGTCGTTGAGGAATCAGAAGACGAACTGAAGATTTTTAAACGAACTAAAAACATGCCAGGATTTTTCCAAGGACTTGATGAGCTCATTGCGTCGTTTAAACGTTCGTTGATTGAGCCAGACATGTTGCGTCAAGTGAGTGATCGCTCTCTCGAACGGTCACCGAAATTAAACGACCTTGCGTTGATTTATGAGCGCTTTACGGAACGAATTGTCGATAAAGCACTCCATGCAGACGATTACTATACGACGTTACTCGAATTACTTCCCAAAGCGCGACTGGATCAAGCGACGATCATCGTCGACGGATTTTATGAATTTTCGCTCCAGGAACAACAAGTTTTACTCGCCTTGATGCAACAAGTGGCTGAAATGCATATTAGTTTTACAATGGACGCAACGGATCCTTATGCGAAACAAACTTCTTTTGGTGTGTCTCAGCGATGCTACATGCAGTTGATCGGTCAAATGCAGGAGCTGTCGATTCCATACGAAGAAATCTTGTATGATCAACCAATCAAGTTTCAATCAGAAGGGCTACGACATTTGGAGCAGGCCTTGTTGAAGCCGGGATATCCTCCTGTCGATCATGACATTGACGGCTTTCAGATGACAGCTGCAGTTAACCGTCAAGTTGAAGCAGAATCAGCCGTGCGGAAAGCGATTCAACTCGTTCGACAAAAAGGGTATCGCTTTCATGAGATGGCATTCGTCGTGCGACATCTTGAGCCGTATGCGGATCACTTGGAACGAGCATTCCACATGTATGATGTTCCATATTTCTTGGATCAACGTGAGTCGATGGTTCATCATCCGCTTGTTGACTTGATTCAATCCGCTTTAGACATCGTGACATCGGGTTATCGGGAAGAAACAGTCTTTCGTTTACTGAAGACGGAGCTCTTGCCGATTCCCGCAGAAGATGCGCGTCTAGCGCTCGATCGTTTCGAGACGTTCGTGCTCGAACGCGGCATCAAAGGATCGATGTGGCAACAACCGTGGCAATTAAAGCGACGCTTAGCAGAGGAAGTTCGCTTAACGGAAGAGGAGCTTGCGCAAGAAGAAGAACTGAACCATTTACGAACATTCGTCGTCGACTTGATTGAACCGTTGCACCGTAGGTTAAAGCAGGCGAAGACGATGAGCGCGTATACGAAAGGTCTTTATCAATTCCTCGAAGAACAAAAAATTGCAGAGTGTTTAATGGAATGGCGTAAGCAGGCACTAGAGCAGGATCAATTACTTGTTGCGCGCGAGCATGATCAAGTATACGAAGCGATACTTCATCTATTCGAGCAGCTAGAAGCTGCTGCACCTGAGCATACTTTATCGACGGAGCTGTTCGTTCAGATGGTCGAGACAGGACTTGAGAGCCTTCGTTTTGCACTTGTTCCGCCATCGCTCGATCAAGTGATCGCGACGGACTATGTCCGTGGACGATTACAACGAGTAAAAGTCGTCTTTTTACTGGGAGCGAATGATGGTCTGATTCCGTTCGTTCAAGATCAATCAAAGTTACTGTCCGAAAATGATCATGACTTTTTACATGAACATGGTATTCCGGTTGGGAAAGCGTCTCTTGATGTGTTTGATGATGAGCTGTTTTACCTGTATCAAGGGATGATGGCTCCAAGTGAAGCCTTGTATGTCAGTTACGCACTTGTCGATGAAGAAGGAAAGGCGCTTCAGCCGGCAGCGATCACAAAACAATTAAAGCGACAACTGTTGCTCGATCGTCCGATCAAAACACACTTTGCAGAAGCTGGGGAACACGCACCGCAAGAACAACTTGATTTTGTGACGAGTCCAGATCGCGCGGCAGCAGCGACAGCGATTGAACTCCGGCGTCTTCAACGACGTTATCCGATTCAGCCGATTTGGTTCGAAGTGTACAACACGCTTCTCGAAAATGGACAGGGGCGTGAACGGATGGGGTTATTCTCGAGTGCCTTGTTCTATCAAAATCAAGCGGAAGCCTTGCCGGAAGGGTTGGCGCATCGTCTATATGGTGATTCACTGCAAGCGAGCGTTTCGCGTTTTGAGACCTATAACGCCTGCTCGTATAAGCATTTTGCCCGATACGGTCTTCGTTTACGCGAGCGGAAGCTGTATAAATTTGAAGCACCAGACATCGGGAATCTGTTCCACGGTGCATTGAATGATCTGTCGCTCAGTATTAAAGCTTCTGGACGACACTGGCGAGAAATCGACGGCGAGACGTGCGGAACACTTGCGAAGGAAGCTGTCGAAAAGGTGACGCCGGAAATTCAGAATGCGATCTTGATGAGTTCGAGTCGATTCGGGTATATCAAGAAAAAATTGACGGATGTCGTGGAGCAAACAGCTAAAATGCTTGTGGAACAAGCAAAACGAACAGATTTTGAACCTGACTTATTTGAAATCAGTTTTGGGAATGCGACGTTCCCACCATTACGCTTTACGTT
>NZ_WBYY01000136.1:0-9056 GCF_048985645.1 Exiguobacterium sp. A1_3_1
GTGGGCTCGGAGATGTGTATAAGAGACAGGTGTACGTCTCGTCATGATCGGCATCGCGAACTGGATACAATTGTTTTAATCCCGTTTTTGCTTGATACAGTTCGTACATCATCCGAACCGGAACGAGTTCGTCCTTCATTCCATGAATGAACATCGTCGGAACCCGACTCTTCGTTGCTTGACGGGTCACCGAGACGTCACCATAAAAGAAATCTTGCTCGCCCTTGTTCCACATGCTCGCGATCGTCAGAGACGGAAGTGCCGGGTAACGGATCTGTTCGTCCGCAAGTAGACTGAGCCAGTCGTCGAGTCGGGCGTAAGCTCCTTCAGCGACGATCGCCCGGACTTGGGTTGGTACGGTCTCGCCAGAAGCGAGTAAGACGGTCGCTGCGCCGACACCGAGTCCATGATAGACGATCCGTGTATCGTCTCCGTTTTCAGCAAGCAAGCGCTTCGTCCATTCCAAGACATCCAGTCGATCGAGCCAACCGTAATTCCGGACGCCACCGCTTCGATCCTGCCCACGCCGTTCGATGAGTAAGACATTGAAATTAGCCTCATGGTAATAGCGGGCAAGTGCATAAACACCGGTCTGTGAAAACATCATCTCATCCGGGACGAGGAGGACTGTCTGTTTGCTACCGTCAACCGGTAGATAACGACCGAAGCGGACGAGCCCGTCCTTCGACCATTGCTGTGTCTCGCTCGTTTGTTTGAACCATGTCTCGTCTTTCGTCACTTGTCCGTTTCTCGTCGTCTTCAGAATCGGAGAAGCATCCGACTGACCGATCAATGTTTTTTGCATCCGGTATCCATCATAGACGATGAACAGTAGCAGACACGTGACGAGCAACACGATGCCGATTCCCCATTTGCGCATGTGCTTCGCTTCCTTTCCGACAGTGAGTCTTTCCTTATTCGTCGTCGGTTTTCACTTCCCCTGCTAACGGGGTCGAAAGGAACGATTGTTTATACCAGCGCTGTAAGGTATCGATATCCGTTCGTTCAAAATAAAGCGCGTTAAAAGCAGTATTGCCCCGTAGTTGAATCTCAATCCGGGCAATCTCCTTTGCTTCGAGCCAGCGAGAAACGGACCAGGTCAATTCCTCGATTTTCAGTCGTGGCGTATAGACGGTCTCTTTTTGGACCCATTGTTTGCGTAACATCAAGAGATCGTGGCCGGTTCCGAAACGGGTCTTTCGGTAACCGCTGCGCACAGCGAAGTAATAGAACGGTAACCAGATGAACAGAAGCAAGATCAAGAAGCGCCATGAGGAATCAAGGACGATGATGACGACACTGCTTAGTGCCGTAAACAACAGCGCATAACCGAGTAACGGCCAACGAACCCGGTAGCGAAAACCGATCGGTGCGACTTCATGCTGCGGACTGAACTGACGAAAGCGCGGCAGATATGTCGCTAGGAACGGATCGATTTCGTTCGTCCGGATGAATGGATGGAGCAACAGTCGCTCCTTCTCTCCGGTCGCCGAGATGATGTGTAAGGACAGACTCGCTCGACCGATCAAACGCTGAATCCAGCTTTCCTGAATGACGAGGGCTTGAATCTTATCAGCATGAAACGCGACCTCGGTCCGGTTCAACATTCCGTACCCGATCAATAATCGGTTGTGTTGCAAGACGGCACGGTACGAACCGTATTTCAAGATATAGACGATGATCGAGCCGATATAGATGACGAGTAAGACGAGTACGCCAAGTCCCGTCAAGACGAACAACGATAAATGCGCGAGTTCCGAGAACAGTCGATCGACATAACGTTCAATGAACTGATCGATGAATTGATAAGCGGTTCCGATTCCGACGAGCGCTAGTCCGACGCGTCCCGACAAGGCACCGGCTAATGCCAAATCGCGGACAGGGATCGTATAGGCGACTTCTTCCTGTTGTTCTTCGACGACGAGTTGCCCCTCGTTTTTGATCGACGACTTTAGTTCTTTCGCAAAATCAAGACGGATTCCCTTTAGTTCGACTTCTGGTGTTCCGCTCTCGGACGACGTCTCGACGGTCAACGTCGCAAGACGCAGCAGTCGTTCGATGACGTTTTGCTGAATGCCGATCGACTCGATCCGTTTACGTTGCGTCGTCCGTTCACTTTTTTGGAGAATTCCTTTGCGGACCCGAATCGTCTCGGCATCAATCGTGAACGTATAGAAATACCAGGAGGCGATCCCATATAAGAGGACGAACACAATCCCAACACTGATCCCGATCCACGTATAGGTGTTGATCTCGCCTTTGCGGATCGCATTTAAAATCAAGGCGGCGAACGGAATCAGGAGCGAGCGGATGATCGAGATACTCGACATCACGATGAACAGCGGGTGGACGCGCCGGGTCATAACGATTCCTCCTCCCGTTCCTCGAGTTTCGCAAAGCGTTCGACTTGTGTGCGTAGCGCGTCTCCTTGCGCACGATCGAGTCGTGACAACGTGACGAAGCCGGATGCCGTTCGAATATCAAGTGTGATCAAATCATAGCGACGCAGGATCGGTCCCGTTTGGCTATCGATCAATTGCACCTTGACGAGCGGCACGGTGACTTCGCGGCGGAAGAAGATGCCGTTGCGGACGACGAGAAATTCCTCATCGATGCGATAACGCATATACTTCAAGCGAAGAACGGGTATGTAGACGATACGGGGAATGAAATAGATCAGCCAAAGCAGACCGGCGATGCCCATCCACCAAGGTGTCAGGTCGAGCCACATGACTTGGGTAATCGTCGTTCCGATCAAAATGACGGCGATCAAGCCGTGTAACGGCAACAATCCGAGCCGTTCTGCTCGAATCGATCGTTCTGGCAGCGTATGCCATTGTACAGTAGACATCAAAAAAACACTTCCTTTCGTTTCCATTTACGGTTAAAAACGTCGCTTGGTTTCAGACAGCGGTTGACATTTTGTTTGATTTCATCGCATATATAGAAGTGAAGAACTGTAACACCAAGGAGGAACCATGTTAACTTTTGAAGAAAAACTACGAATTATCGAGACTTTCCCACAGCTCGTCCGCAAAGATGTCTCGCTAAAACGCGTCAATTTCCAATTCCCGGACAGTCAGTATGAGAAGAAGAATCTCGTCTATCATTTGCATCCGAACGGAAACGGCTTCGTCTATGCCGCTGGTCTACCAGGTTATGAAACGGACGAAAAAGGATTCGTCAATATCCGTGAATTTTCAGAGCCTGCTTTAATTCTCTTATTAGAAGATGCAATCAAAGCACTCTCGACGGTCCAATCGGTCGAAACACTCGAAGAAACATGGGTCAACGATAACCAGTTCGAATTAACGTTGCTCAATGAAGACATCGACACGTGGCTCGTCTACGCTGGTGATCTTTTAGACGGTGCATTCAACTCGTATAAGGAAGCAGCGAACTATCTTGAAGAAGAAGGTTTCCGCCGTAAATAAGACAATGAGCGATCCGGTTAATCCGGGTCGCTCATTTTCATGACGAGACGATTCAGTGCCGCTTTGACGACGCGTAAGTCTTCTTCGTCGACGTCGAGTGTCTGGACGAGATCAAGCGGAACAGTCTCTGCTTGTTTCCGTAACGCACGACCAGCATCCGTTAAAAAGATCTGGATGTGCCGTTCGTCTTCCGGCTTACGGACGCGTCGCAACAGATCTGCCGCTTCGAGTTTCTTCAGTAACGGCGTCAACGTTCCCGAATCAAGATGGAGCCGTTCACCGATGGCTTTGAGTGATTGTCCCTCCTCTTCCCAGACGACGAGCATGACGAGATATTGCGGATACGTCAGACCAAGTGGTTCAAGTAACGGACGATAACGACGCGTGATCTCACGCGAAATCGCATAAAACGGAAAACAGAGTTGTTCATCTAAAGCTAACGGGTTCATAAAAAATTCCTCCTATCGTGAGCAAACGAGTTGCATTTCGATTTAAATTGTATACAATCTAATTGTAAGCTACTTATTTGAATCTAACAACGAAAGGGAGTTACACACATGAAACCAATGTTCACATCATCTGCAACAGCTGTCGGAGGTCGCGACGGACGCGTCGTATCGGAGGACGGTATTCTTGACGTCGCCCTCGCAATGCCGGTACCAGGATCGAAAAAACAAGCAACGAACCCAGAACAACTCTTTGCTGCAGGATATTCTGCTTGCTTCGACTCTGCCTTGAACATGGTCGCTCGCAAACAAGGGATCAAACACGATGGCAGTGAAGTCACAGCACACGTGACATTAAACGAAGCAGCTGACGGATTCATGCTTTCCGTCGAACTCGATGTTCTCGTCCGTGGGATCTCGGAAGAAGCGGCGGCTGAACTTGCGAAAGTCGCGCATACGGTCTGCCCTTACTCACGTGCGACTGCTGGAAACATCCAAGTCGACGTCTACACACGTACGACTGACGCAGAATAAGTGTAGCATTTCTAGCCAGCCTGAGGTTTACTCTCAGCTGGTTTTTGTTTTTATAATAATTCTGGTAGTTGAAATAATAATATTCTTGATGATGAACGGTTGCTCTTACAAAAAGAACAACCGCCTTTTTTTAAAGTTGATGGACCGATAAGATGACGAGTTCCCCGGATACGGTGACATAATAGGCATCCTCGAACCGATAGCGTTCATTGTGTTCTGCGTCATAGACCGTGACCATTGGTTCCGCGTCGTCTCCGATCGCTTCGTGTAGATAAAAGCGTCCACGTAAGACACGTTCGAACGGCTCCTTATCAAGGAATCGGGCACCGTTGCGTAAGTTGATCACTTCATGATGGTGCTCGGACCGGTCATTGACGATGAAGATCGTCGACTCGACGTCATCGTACGTGAAGTCGAGCGGTTCATAGTCACTCCACTGAATCCGGGCAACCTCTTCGACACTCGCTTCCGTATCAATCCGGTAAAAGATTTCTTCGTTCAAACGATCGGTATAGGCACTGAAGATCAGATGCCCTTCCTGTTCTCCGAGATACTGAACGGTATCCCCTTCCCCTTCTAACTTCAACAAGGTTGCGAACGATAAGTGCTCAACACCACGTTCGATCTCCTCGATCAAGGTCGGTAGTGGGGCAATCAACAGACTTTCCGAGTGGTCGATCGGATCTTCTGGTGAGATGACACCACTTTCAAGGCCATCATAGAACGAGAACTCATCGAGCCGAGCATTACAGACGATGTACTCCTTCTCTTCGAGCGTGACGAGAAAGAAATAGAGTTCCCGGTAATTCTCCGTCATCCCGTAGAGCCGTGGATCGCGAATCGTCTGCCGCGATTCATCCTTGACATCATACAAAAACGCAGACGTCGTATCGGTCGTTTGTAAGAATACGAGATAGTTCTCATTGAGCACCCAGTAGAGCGTCAAATCTCCTTCGACATAAAACGACGCAATCTGCTCCCGTTTACCGGACAAGAGATCGATGACGAGCACTTCCGTCTCCCCGCCCTGCTCTTGCGTATGTTCATTCAAACAATAGACTCTTCCGTGCCGCACGAACGGTCGGGTTGGTCCGTGATCCGTCAAGGCTTCTGGCGTTAGATCGACCTGTTCCTGATCTTCAAGATCATATCGGCTGATGTGGTAACGGGCGTCATCAAGACGACGTCGAAAATAGATCGACGATGGTGTGACATGCAAGACATCCATATGATCGGCGGGTAAAGCACGGGCATCCACTATTTCCATGATTAATCTCCTCCCGGACACGTACTACTTGTCTTTTTCCCACGAATCGTACTGCTTCAAACAGGGTCTTGCTGTGCGTTTAACGAAGCAGAGTGCTACAATATGGCTAGATGACTACAGGATGAGGAAGGTGCGAAACGGTGCAATCACAAGATTTAAATACGATGATGCTCGAATATGTCAACGATAAGGAAGAATACGATGCCTACGCCGACAAGTTGAAGATGCTCTTGTCCGAGTTGCTCGACGCGGCAGGCATCAAATACCACTCGATCGTCGCCCGGACGAAGGACTCCGAGAGTCTGTATCAAAAAGTCTTACGGCAGCCGAATAAATACCGTTCACTTAAGGACGTCCATGACTTGACCGGGATTCGGATCGTCACTTATTTCCATGACGATGTCCGGGAAGCGGCACGCATCATCGAGAATGAGTTCGCGATCGATCGCGATCAATCGGTCGATAAGTCAACGTTGCTCGATACGACAGAATTCGGTTATCTCTCGGTCCATTTCGTCGCTTCACTGAGCGATCAGCGGCTTGCCCTGAGCGAGTATGGTCGTTTCAAGGATTACACGGCTGAGATCCAAATCCGCTCGATCCTGCAACACGCGTGGGCGGAGATCGAACATGATCTCGGATATAAAAATCCGAACAGTGTCCCAGCAGAAGTCCGGCGCAGCTTCAGTCGGGTGGCAGGATTACTCGAAATCGCCGATCAGGAGTTCGTCAACATCAAGAAACAGTTGAAACAATTTGAAGACGAGACCGTTCAACAAATCTTGTCTGACCCCCATCAAGTCCGGATCACGGCAGATAACTTGAACTACTTCATCGATCACTCCCCGGTCATCAACGAGCTCGATAAACGACTTGTTACATCGCAAATGATGCTCGATTCCGATCAACAACTGATCAACGAACTGATTCGGATGTTCCATTATGTCGATATCCGGACGTACGGAGAGTTGATTGAAGCCGTGACGACGCACAGTCCGCTCGCCTTACGCTGTGCGAAGGTCATGCCGAATCCGTTCCTGCCTCGTCAAGGAATCGGCATCGCCTATATCTGCATGGCGCTGACAATTGCTGGCGAAGATACACACCGGATCGACTACTTCTTCCGCCGCTTCTATCCAGAACTGCGCAACGTCGAAGAGATCGTCGCCCAAGTCGCTCGCGTCGTCGAAACAGATGATTCAAGAGAAAAATATTGATTAAACTAAAATTTTTCACTATACTAAATCACGAGTGAAAGAAACTACGGTATAGAAAGAGTGAACGATACATGGCAACTACACTAGAAGTAGCACAACGCGATCAGTTGATCGTTGATACAGAAAAAGGATTACGGATGAACTACCGCGCGATCAAGAAGGACGTGCGTAGCATGTTCACGACGTACTTGACACGCAATGAATTCTTCATCTTGAAGTCCCTTTGTGCGAACAGTCCGCAAATCGCCTCTGCCCTCTCGCAAGAGTTCCAATTCTCAGCGAGCATGATCACGGCATTAGCAGACGAATTGACGAAAAAAGAGTTGATCTCGCGTGAGCGAAGCGAACTCGATCGTCGTGTCGTCGAACTTCGCGCCACTCCAAAAGGCATCGAGCTCTATGAAAAACTCGAATCGATGAAGATGGATTACCTCGCAGACGTCTTCGAGGACTTCTCGGATCAGGAACTCGAACTGTTCCGGACGCTCTTGACGAAGCTTGAAAAAACAATCTAAGCTGTTCAATCGAACGGATCCGGTCAGGACGACCGGATCCGTTTTTTAGTAAATTAAGGAGGAGGAAACACGATGTTTGATTTCGAATCGGTGCAACAGTTACGACAGACGGGACAATATGAAAAAGCGAAGGCAGTCGTCCGTCAGTATGTCGAGACGGCACCTAACGACCCGATCGTCCTCTATCAGATGGCGTGGTGTCATGATAGTCTCGGTGAGGAACAGGCTGCAGTTCCCTATTATGAACAAGCACTAGCGCTCGGTCTTACAGGTGAGGACCGTCTGCAGGCATATATCGGACTCGGCAGTACATATCGTGTCATCGGTCAGTTCGAAGTTGCGTCAGACGTGTTCCATCGTGCGCTCCGTGAGTTTCCGGACGCCCATGCCCTGCAAGCCTTCCTCGCGATGACGGAATACAATCTCGGTCAAGCCGATCAGGCAGTCGGTCGGTTGCTGAAGAGTCTTGCTACGACGTCGTCGGACGCCTCGATCCAGACATTTGACCGAGCAATCCGTTATTATGCCGATCATTTGGACGAGATCGTCAAAGAATGAACGGCAACGGTTGACGAGTGCTCGTTTTGCACAGCATAATGTAACAGCCAAGCGGACTCGCTTTTGGCAGGAAAGGAAGTTAAGGATGTCATCAAAAAAAGTATGGACAGTAGAAGGTTATGAAGAACAAGGGCAAGAAAAACACGGCAAGGCAAGCAAGTCAGAGACATATACGAATGAAGCCGATGCTAAGAAAGCTGCTAAAAAGATGGCGGATCAGAATGATCATCTCGACGTCTACGTCATTTATACGAGTACGGTAAACGGTAAAACAGAAGAACGATTCTTCAATTCGAACGGCAAGTATAGTGAAGAAGGCTTCGAGTGGTAAGTATCGCTTCGAATATATGATTCAGACCAAACATGATGCGTTCGTTTCTCAGTCAAGAGAGACGAACGCATCATGTTTTTATTGTCCTTGCTGTTCAAGTCTCATACCAAAGCGGGATGTCTCGCTGAAAACCAGCATGATCCTGAATGATTCGCTGAACGCGTTTTTGCATTGCTTGCATTCCGTCTGCATCGAACCGCTTCGTCCAGACGAGTGCTGAAAAGACGACCATCGCCATGTAAAGACTATACATTCGCCAAAAGTCGGATGGTACTTCGGTCTCGAAATACCCCTCGATCAAGTGACGGGCAAATACCGGACTCGTCTCGACCTGAAACAGACCACATTTGACGAAATCATGCCACGGATCGCCATAATCATGATTCCCGTAATCAAGGAATGCGGAAAGATGCCCATCCTCGACAAGGAGATTATCGAGATGAACGTCATCATGTTGCAACTGGTTCGGACGTGTCTGAAGTAACGGAATCCGCTCGCTAATGAATCGATCAAGACGCTCGATCCACGTTGGCTCAAGCAACCCGTCAATCGCTGCGCGGTAGCGGTCATGTTTCGTCTGGCAACGTTCGCTCCAAGACGTCATTTCGCTCGGTGCAGTGACGTCATGAATGCGTCTCAACGCTTGCCCTGTCTCCTGACCGAGTCGGGGTGCTAATTCCGGTGTCTCCTTGAGTACGCTTCGAACGGTTTGTCCGGGGAGGTAGGGATAGATACCTGTCTCTTATACACATCT
>NZ_WBYY01000137.1:0-9017 GCF_048985645.1 Exiguobacterium sp. A1_3_1
AGCAAGGACTTCAACCAATCGTCGTCGTCAACAAAATTGACAAACCGATGGTCCGTCCTCTTGAAGTCGTCGACGAAGTCGTTGATCTCTTGATCGACCTCGGAGCTGACGAAGATCAACTCGAATTCCCAGTCGTTTATGCATCGGCAGTCAACGGCTCAAGTTCATTTGAACCTGAATTAGAGAAACAAGAAGATACAATCACAAACGTTCTTGATTTAATTCTTGAGCACACACCAGCGCCTGTCGATAACACAATGGAGCCGCTTCAGTTCCAAGTGACGATGCTTGACTATGATAACTACCTCGGACGGATCGGTGTCGGTCGTGTCTTCCGTGGAGAAATCAAAGTTGGTGATAGCGTTTCGCTTTCAAAACTTGATGGTTCAACGAAGAACTTCCGTGTTACGAAGTTGTTTGGTTACTTCGGCCTAAAACGTGTCGAAATCGAAACAGCAAAAGCTGGAGATTTGATTGCGATTGCTGGTATGGAAGATATCAACGTCGGTGAGACGGTTTGCCCGACTTCACACGTTGATCCACTCCCATTATTACGTATCGATGAGCCAACGCTTCAAATGACATTCATCGTCAACAACTCGCCATTCGCTGGTCGTGAAGGGGATCTCGTTACTTCACGTAAAATCGAAGAGCGTCTTGAAAAAGAACTCGAAACAGACGTTTCACTTCGCATCGAAAACACAGACTCACCGGACCGCTGGATCGTTTCTGGTCGTGGGGAACTCCACCTCGGGATCTTGATCGAAAACATGCGCCGTGAAGGATACGAAATTCAAGTATCGAAACCGCAAGTAATCATCAAAGAAGAAGAAGGCGTCAAAGTCGAGCCATTCGAACGCGTCGTCATCGATACACCAGAAGAGTACACAGGTTCTGTCATGGAATCGATCGGTCTCCGCAAAGGTGAATTGACGAACATGCAAACAATGGACAACGGTCAAACAAAAATGGAATTCATCGTTCCTTCACGTGGTTTGATCGGTTACCGTAACGAATTCCTTTCTGCTACACGCGGATACGGAATCATGAACCACACATTCGAAGAATACCGTCCGTTCATCCAAGCGGATATTGGTGGACGTCGTAGTGGAGTTATGGTCTCGATCGAAACAGGTAAAGCAACTGCTTACGCGATCTCAGCTCTTGAAGACCGCGGAACGATCTTCATCGAGCCTGGTATTGAAGTATACGAAGGTATGATCATCGGCGAATGTAACCGTGATGTCGATCTCGCTGTCAACGTCGTTAAAGCAAAACAATTAACGAACATGCGTGCATCTGCAAAAGATTCAACGAACGTTCTTAAACGTCCACGTGTCTTCTCACTTGAAGAGTCGTTGACATTCTTGAACGAAGATGAGTACTGTGAAATCACACCACAATCGGTTCGTCTCCGTAAACAAGTCTTGAATAAGAACGAACGTGAAAAGCAAGAAAAACGTCGTCGTCTAGGTAAAGATTAAGTCTTGAACGAATAGGGGGACTGGCAATGAATGCACAAGCTGCCGTTGCTTCTGATTTCTCGAAATACGATATTCCGTTCATCGCGAAACTTCTCGGTATCGGAAGTGATCCGAATAACATCGAAGCGGGATTTTATCCTTTAATGATTACCGTCGTCATCTTGACACTTGTCGTCTTTAAGTTAGGATTTGCTAAGGAACTAGCATGGTGGAAATCACTGATCGTCTATCTCTTGCTCGCCGTCTTCTCGGCAGCATTGACGCTTGTCTTTTGGACATGGCCGATTCCTGAAGTACTCTTAGCGATGGTCTTCGTACTTGGTATTTATCGCTTCCGGATGTGGATGGTCAAGCGTGAACGTGAACGGACAGCTTCTTGACGGAAGCATGTCATGAATCAAAAGAACGAATCTCTTCGGAGGTTCGTTCTTTTTTTGAGCCAATTCAGATGCATGATTTAAAGCGTAGCGGGAACTAGAATACTAAAAGGGGGAGAAAACATTGAAGATCAAGTATGTCATATCACCCCTCCTGTTAGCGGGTATTCTGATGGGTTGTACACAAACGTCAGAAGAATCGTCAACAGAGGAAACGAATCAGACGACACAAGAAAACAATCAACAGGATTCAGGTGATCAAGAAGCGACGCAATCATCTCAAGCACAAGAAGGTGTCGTATTTAAAGAACTAAACGCTCCGTGGAATATTGTCCGAGAAGGAGAGGTATTTTACATCACGGAACGAGAAGGAACGATTGTCAAAGGAGAAAAAGATGATTATGAACGGATGCGCCTTCAGCTGAAAGAGGATGTCCTCGCTGAAGGAGAAGGTGGATTGCTTGGGATGGTACTTGATCCTGATTTTAAGGACAATCAGACAGCATACGTCTACCATACGTACGCCAAACAAGGACAAGCGACGAATCGCGTCATTGCGATAAAAGAAGAGGGTGATCAGTGGACGGAAGAACGTGTCTTACTCGATGATATTCCCGGAGCGACGATTCATAACGGGGGACGACTGGAGTGGGGACCTGAGGGCGCACTCTACGTCACAGCAGGAGACGCAGCAAATCCCGAACTAGCGCAAGACATTGATTCATTGGCAGGAAAGATTTTACGCATCACATCTGAAGGGAAACCGTTCGAGGGGAATCAAAAAGGATACGTCTATAGTCTCGGTCACCGGAATCCACAAGGACTTGTTTTCGTCGATGATCAACTGTATGCAAGCGAACATGGGCAAAGTGGGCACGATGAAATCAATCGAATCGAACAAAAGAATTATGGATGGCCGACGATTGAAGGGAAAGAACAAGCAGATGGACTGGTGACGCCGTGGTACGAAGTAGGAGAACAATCTGTAGCACCAAGTGGAGTTGCAACGGCAGAGAATACACTTTATTTTGCAACACTTGTCGGACAACGATTACAAACCATCGATCTAGAGACGAAGCAAGTCAAGACAATCGTCGAAAATCAAGGTCGGATTCGAGATGTCTGGATTGACGAGACATCGATTTACTATATTACAAATAATACGGACGGAAGAGGGAATCCATCGGCAGATGATGATCGACTCGTTCGTATCAATCGATGAACAATAAAAGGTCTGTCAGGGAATTTCCCCGCAGACCTTTTGTTTACCAGTGTTTTCGTTTCGTTTCCCAAGTCGGGTATAAATGGAATTGTCCAGAAGCGTGGCGTTCAAGTGTCCGTTCTTCTACGCGTGATCGACACTCATCACAGATATGGACACGAACAGGTTTATTGCGTAATCGCTTCGCCGTGAAGGACCAATCATCAATCGTTTCACGCTTATCGCAAATCGTACATTTCACTCGCATGTCAGGTCCTCCCTTTTTTTCTTAGTATATCATATTAGAAGATTATTCAGATGTAAAAAAGGGAAACGAGAAGTATATCTCGAAATATCATCACTAAGTCGTAGAGGGGGTGATGTCATGGCAAATAAAGTTGAACAACAGCTTAACTCAGGTCAACTAGAAGCACTATCGCAATTACCACTCGTTTTTTTGATTACGCATGATCAATCCAAACATTGGCCCATCACACATGCAATCAGTTGGGTACATGCGACGGATTCGCAAACGGTTCGTTTTGCAATCGAAGCAGATTCTCATCTCGTTAAAACATTACGAGAACATCCGGTCTTCACGTTGATCTTTTTTGCAGATCAGTCGACGTACAGCTTAACGTGTACGGACGTCAAGGCGTTTACGCCGCAAGAAGACCTTCCGTTGCCACTCGCTTTTTATGAGGGACGCGTTGAGGAGGTGCGTGACATCTTGTTTTACGGAGCAGCTGTCACACAACGACCGACTATCGAAAAAACATACGATGAACAGGCAGCCGAACGGTTGGATCAACTCGTTCATCGCATCCTAAAAGCGTAACATTCATCACAAACTCGACTCTAAAGGGGCGAACGATGGAATGAAAAAAATATACGTACTTGATACTAATGTCATGCTTCACGATCCACTTTCTCTTTTCCAATTCCAGGAGCACGACGTCGTCATACCAGCGATCGTATTAGAAGAACTAGATGGAAAAAAACGCAACATGGATGAGGTTGGACGTAATGCACGAGAAACAGCTCGCATTTTAGACCAATTACGAGAAACGGGTCAGCTTCATGCGGGAGTGCCACTCGGAAATGGCGGTATTCTTCGCGTCGATATTGGGGACTCCATTCATGAAGGTTCGCCGTTTACGCATGAATCGAACGATAATAAGATCATTGAACTGGCGTGGTCGATTCATCAGGAACAACAAACCGAAGCGACCCCACGAGATGTCATTCTCGTCTCAAAAGATATCTTAGTCCGCGTCAAAGCGGATGCGTATGGATTAGTCGCTGAAGATTATATGACAGATCATATCGCTGATTTGACCGGTCTTTATACAGGATTCATCGAAGTGACCGTCGATCAGGAATATATTGATGCCTTCTATCAGGACAAACGGCTTTCGGTGGATGTCTTGCCAGAAAAAGTGCAACCGAATGAGTTCGTCATCTTAAAAAGTAACATGTCGAAAGCTTCAGCCATCGCCGTCGTTGATCAGAACCTGCCAATCATTCGGGCACTTTCGATCGATGTCGATCAAGTCTGGGGCGTCATTCCACGAAACGTCCAACAACGGATGGCATTTGAGTTATTATTACGTGACGATGTACCACTTGTGACACTCGTTGGTAAGGCAGGTACCGGAAAAACGTTACTTGCACTCGCTGCGGGTCTCCTGCAAGTGGAAGACGAGCATAAATATAAAAAACTGGTCGTTGCTCGTCCGGTCGTACCGATGGGAAACGATATCGGCTACTTGCCGGGTGAAATGGAAGAGAAGCTTCGTCCGTGGATGCAACCCATCTACGATAACCTTGAACACCTTTTCAATACGGGATCGGGAGACGAACTAGGTAACATTCTCGCCGGAATGAAGACGATTCAACTGGAAGCTTTAACGTATATCCGGGGACGCAGTATGCCGGGACAATTCATCATCATCGATGAAGCGCAGAATTTGACGAAACATGAAGTCAAGACGATTTTGACACGTGTCGGTGAAAACTCGAAAATCGTGTTAGTCGGGGATCCACAACAGATTGATCATCCGTATCTAGATGAGTATTCCAATGGTTTATCCTACGCCGTAGAACGACTTAAAAATGAGAAGATGACGGGACACGTCAAACTCGTCAAAGGGGAGCGCTCGAACTTGGCGCGCCTCGCAGCCGATTTACTATGAAAAAACGTGGTGCGTCTATTCAGGCGCACCACGTTTTCCTTATATGACGGTAACCTTATGAACGGATTTGACGATCCGTTGTCCGTGTAACAGATGAACGGGTCCATCTGCTAATACTTTGCCGTCTTGTGAGAACTGCAGATACACTTCGTCGAGTTGCTCAAGTGGAAGTTCAACCGTTTCTTCGCCTTCAAAACGAATGGCAATCGCATCTGGTAAAAGTTCGGCATTCCGGATGAACGGTGCAAGCGCCATGGCGAATGACCCTTGAAGCGCGGCTTCTTTTTCAGCACGTGTCATCGGACGATTGTGATCCGTACGACTGCCTTCCATGATGCCTTTATCCCACGCAGCCCCCATTTTCGCGTAGTACGCTTCTTGTTCACTTGTGTCGGCTGGTTGACCGATTTTCTCGATTTCCACCTTTCGTTCATCAAAGATCCAGACTGTCGGATCAATCGTCAACTGATGCCGTACTTTACCGTTAATCGGAAAAATCATTTGTTCTACCCCCTAAATGTGTAAGTCCAACAAATCCATTATACCGAAACGTTGAATTGTTGGCGAAAGTAAGGTAAAGTTTAGCTATAACAGGAACGCGTCATTTGATGAGGAGGGATTGGATTGTCAACTGAAATCGAGACAGTTCATCGCCAGCGCGCTCTTGAGCTACTAGAAGCGGATGCACAAAAAATCCGCCGGTTGATCGAGGTCCAGCTTGCGAATTTAACGATGCCACAATGTCCTCTTTACGAGGAAGTATTGGATACACAAATGTTCGGATTATCCCGTCAGATTGATTTTGCGGTACGTCTTGAACTGATTGATGCGGGTGAGGGGAAACAATTACTCGAATCACTTGAACAGCAATTATCTGATTTACATGATGCGGAGACGTGCTGATTTTCTACTCAAACGTGAAATGCGGCGTTTGGGTATTTTTTTTTAGAAAATGAAAAAAGGACGTGTACATATGTTAGCGAAGTTTAAAGAAAAACGAGCATTTTTTGACTATGGTCTCTTCTTTACGATGCTCATCCTCATGGCGATCAGTACGGTCATGGTCTATAGTGCGAGCGTGTGGAACGGTGGGGATTATGCGAATACGTCCTTCTTTGAGAAGCAGTTGATGTTTGATGCGATGGCGATCGCCTTGTTCCTTTTCGTTTCGCAAGTAAATCATGAGGTGTTCCGTGGACCGGTTATTCGCTTACTCTTGTACGCGATTACATGGTTGATGTTGATGGCAACGTTGTTTTCGGCTCCACTCAATGGTGCTCGTGCATGGCTGAACTTCGGTATCTTCTTGATTCAACCGATCGAGCTCTGTAAATTCGTCCTCGTCGTCGGACTTGCGAGTTATTTTGATCAAAAGCACAAAGGGAAGATGGACGGCGTGATTGGGATCGTCCACCACTTCATCCATCGTCAAATCAAAGCGACGTCTCCAGGCCGAAGAATTTTACTTAGTTTCTCGGACTGGATTTTGATTCCGATGGTTGTGTTACTGGCACCATACGCAATCATCATTCGCATGCAACCGGATGACGGCGGATTGTTCATTCTGTTGCTCATCACGGCGATGATTTTATTCGCAGTTGGATTACCGAGTGGTTACATCATGTTATGTGTCGTCACCGTACCAATCATCTTCATGTATGCCTGGAACAACTTTTCGGATAATCAGATGCAACGGATTCAGGCAAGTTTGAATCCCTTCCTTGACGCAGAAGGTAAGGGATATCAGCTCATCAACTCCGTCATATCGATTGCACACGGGGGATTATTCGGAGTAGGTCTCGGGAATAGCTTTCAGAAGTATGGTTATTTGCCTGAACCTGAAACTGACTACATCATGTCGATCATCTCGGAGGAACTTGGATTCGTCGGTGTCCTCGTCGTGCTTGGTCTACTGTTCTACTTGATGATTCAAGGGGCGATTATCGCTAACCGGTGTGTTTCTATTTATTCGAGTATGCTTGCGCTTGGGATTTCAGGTATTATCTTCATTCAGACATGTATCAATATCGCGGCGATGTCTGGTCTCTTTCCAGGAACCGGCGTCACCTTGCCATTCATCAGTTACGGTGGGTCATCGTTACTCGTCATGAGTACGATGCTTGGTGTAATGGCGAACATTTCCATGCAAAACAAATATCGAGTGGCTTATCAGAAAGAAGTGCGGACTGCACGTTCGATGAGTGCCACAAGCTCATTAACTAAAGGGGGAGCATCAGTTGACTAAAATCCAGAAGATTCTCGTAGCAAACCGCGGGGAGATCGCGATTCGCGTTTTCCGTGCAGCGACAGAACTCGGTATTCGTACCGTTGCCATTTATTCGCGAGAGGATATGGGTTCTCTTCATCGCTATAAAGCCGATGAAGCGTACCGGATCGGAGAAGGGAAAAAACCGATCGAAGCCTATCTCGATATTGAAGATATCATTGCAACAGCGAAAAAAGCCGAATGTGATGCAATCCATCCTGGTTATGGATTCCTCTCTGAGAATATTGAGCTAGCCAAACGTTGTCGTGAAGAAGGAATCATCTTCATCGGACCGCAAGAAGAGCATCTGTATAAGTTCGGGGATAAAGTACGGGCACGAACGACAGCGATTGAGGCCGGTCTTCCTGTCATTCCAGGAACGGATGGTCCGATCTCATCCATTGATGAAGCATATGCGTTCGCAAAAGAAGCAGGCTATCCACTCATGGTCAAAGCATCGCTTGGCGGTGGTGGACGCGGTATGCGTGTCGTCCGGACAGAAGAAGAGCTCCCAGACATGATCGAACGTGCGAAATCTGAAGCCTTAAAAGCGTTTGGTTCGGATGAGATTTACGTCGAAAAATTAATTGAACGACCAAAACATATCGAAGTTCAAATCATCGGTGACGCCCATGGGAACATCATTCATTTGTTTGAACGTGATTGTTCCGTACAGCGTCGTCACCAAAAAGTCGTCGAAGTGGCGCCGTGTGTGACGCTATCAGACGAAGGTCGACAAAAGATTTGTGACGCAGCCGTCACGTTGATGAAACATGTCGGATACGAAAATGCGGGTACGGTCGAATTTCTCGTGACACAAGATGAATCGTTCTACTTCATCGAGGTCAACCCACGTGTCCAAGTCGAGCACACGATTACGGAGATGATCACAGGCGTTGATATCGTCCAGACACAAATCCGTGTTGCTGAAGGCGAATCGTTACATAGCGACCTCGTTGGTATTCCGCAACAAGAAGACATTAAGATGCTTGGTTTTGCGATCCAAAGCCGAATCACGTCAGAAGATCCGGAAAACGGCTTCTTGCCGGATACAGGGAAAATTAAAGCCTATCGTTCACCAGGTGGTTTTGGTGTACGTCTCGATGGTGGAAATGCTTATGTTGGAGCGGAAATCTCACCATATTATGACTCGTTGCTTGTTAAAATCTCGACGCACGGTTTGACATACGACCAAGCCGTCGCGAAGATGCGTCGAAATTTAAGTGAATTCCGAATCCGTGGAATCAAGACAAATATTCCATTCTTGAGCAACGTCTTGAAGCACCATGCGTTCGTCAGCGGGGATTACAACACATCATTCATTGATGATACACAAGAATTATTCATTTTCCCGAAACGTCAAGACCGTGGAACGAAACTTTTGACGTACATCGGAGAGGTTTCCGTCAATGGATTCCCGGGAATCGGAAAATTGGACAAGCCGCTTGCACGCGACGTCCGGATTCCGAAAAATCTCCCGACAGACTATATACC
>NZ_WBYY01000138.1:0-9017 GCF_048985645.1 Exiguobacterium sp. A1_3_1
TTCTTCAATTTCCTGTGCAGCGATCATCTGATCGATCTGTTTGCTCGCAGTCGGAAAACTGACATCCAAAACGTGACGAATCGCAGGGATCGTATCGAGATGGTCAACTAAAAAAGCGTGACGTGTACGTGAAATGAGTTCAGTCAAACAAAGACCTCCAAACTAGTTTACTTATTAAAAAAGTTTAATAAGTTTTGATTTGAGTATATCAGGTTGGGAACAAAAGACAAGTTTAAAAAAGAGGTGTAGGATATGAATATTTAAAAAAATCACGTTTCATTCCATCGCTGTCTGGCTATATGTAAAGAAGATAAAAAAATTTTAGTCATATATCTTTAATTCATACTATTCCGATTTGTAATATCTTGGATAGCCTGCAACGGGAGGTAGATGACGAGAGGAGTTTGTAATCATGACCACCCAACTTTCAACCAACCTAGGATCCCAAGATATTTTAGCCTCCCTGCAAGATAATGTCGCAATGATTCGATTCGACCGCCAACGTCGCGTCGTCGACGTCAATGGTTTATTCGCAAAGACGATGAAGTATAAACGAGAAGAGATGATCGGGATGCAGCATCATCTCTTCTGCACGACGGAGTTTGCAATGAGTGACAGTTACCAAGCATTTTGGCAGAAGCTGTTTAGTGGCTTCAGTACGGCAGATAAAATTGAACGCATCGATGCGCATGGTCAATCGATTTGGCTAGAAGCAACCTATATGCCGATTTACGATGGAACGGAAGTGACCGGTGTCTTGAAGATTGCTTCCGATATTACTGATCGTCAGCAGACGATTCAAAAGTTCGCGACTTCGTTTGACACGATTGCTAGTGATTTAAATACTCGGTCGACGCATGGCGAGCAGGAAAGCGAAGCGTTACGGCGAACGATCGAACAGATGGCCGAGACGACCCGTGATAACCATCAGACGATTGAACGGCTGCAACGCCAGGCGCAGGACATCGCTCAAGTGACGGAGACGATCAAAACAATTGCGTCACAGACGAATCTCTTGTCACTCAATGCATCGATCGAGGCAGCGCGAGCCGGAGAACACGGCAAAGGATTCAATGTCGTCGCGACTGAAGTCCGAAATCTCTCAAAGCTCGTCGAACAAGCCGTCGTCGATGTCCGACAGACGACGCAGCGAATGAATGATGAACTGCAGCGGATTGCCCGTGCGATGACGCAAGCAACGTCGGATGCACAAGCAAGCGTCACCGTCGTCGCAGAAACGGTCGATCGCTTCCATGACGTTCAGAGTGCGGCATCGACGTTAACGGAGACAGCGCGAGACTTTACAAAAGCAATTTAAGTGAGAGACGGCATTCCGGTAACGGAGTGCCTTTTTGTATAAAAAAAGTACCTCTACACTTTGGAATAATATGTTAATATACTACAAAACGGAAAGGGAGCGAACTACTGATGAATATCCGCACTGCTCGACCTGACGATTTTCAGGCATTGATTCCATTGTTCCAGCAAATTCACGATCAACACGTCGCCTTACGACCCGATCATTACCGTCCGCACGAGATGCCGGTTCCGGAAGACTTATTTCTGTCGCAACTCGAGAATCCGGATTTTGCATTACTCGTTGCGGAACAAGACGGGCTTGCCGGTGTGATCGTCCTAAAGGAAGACATCGTCGAAGGAAGCGGCTTCGTCTTCGATAAGCATTACTTACGCGTCATCAGTCTCGTCGTTGCGGATACGCATCAAAAACAAGGCGTCGGGAGACGATTGATGCAAGCCGCTTACGCGCACGCGGAAACGATTGGCTGTGACAAAATCGAACTCGGCGTCGATGACGCCAATCAGGAAGCGATCGTCTTTTATGAGACACTTGGAATGGCTGTCCGCTCGAGACGAATGGAATGGAACGTGACGTCAAGCAGGGAAACGACGACTTGACGTCAAACAACAGGTACTAGAAAGGAGAGAGGTCATGTTCAGATTACAAGTATCCGATCACGTATCGCTTCAATTGTTTGAACGGCACCATGCGGAAGGATTATTCGCCCTCGTCGATGCCAATCGCGCACATCTCCGCGAATGGCTCGGTTGGGTCGATGGTGCAACAGAGGCAAGTACATATCAGGAGAGCGTCATTCCAGCATGGCTGCAACAATTCGCCGATGGCAACGGCTTTACGTGTGGCATCTATCTTGAGGACGAGCTCGTCGGAACGATCAGTTTACATGAAATTAATCGGCATCTCGGGCAAACGTCGATCGGCTATTATCTAGGAGAAAAGGGACTACGAAAAGGTGTCATGACGGACGTCGTCCGGTTCGTCACGAACTATTGTTTCGAGACGCTCGGCTTGAACCGTGTCGTCATCGAGTGTGCGACTGGAAACCTCCGGAGCAGACGAATTCCGGAACGACTCGGCTTCATGGAAGAAGGCGTCTTACGGGACGCTGAGAAATTATACGGGACGTATCATGACATTGTCGTCTATGCGATGTTAAAGCAGGACTGGTTAAAAACAAAGGAGATGGCAGCATGCGCATCGAGCAAATGAGTCAAGCGACGTATGACGCTTACTTACCGGTCGCAATCGAGGAGTATGCGGCAGAGAAGTGTCGTGCCGGTACATGGTCAGAGAACGAGGCGCTCGAGAAGGCGACAGAAGAATTCGCAACATTGTTGCCAGAAGGTCTGAAGACGAAGGATCACTACTTATTTACGTTTCGTGACGAGACGGGGAACGATCTCGGAATGGTCTGGGTTCATGTGACGGAAGAATCACGCGGGCGTTCCGCTTTCATTTTCGACGTCAAGATTACGCCCGATAAACAAAACCAGGGCTACGGCAAGGAAGCGCTCCGCTTACTGGAAGTGATGTTGAAGCGGATGAACGTTAAGAAGATTTCGTTACATGTCTTCGCGCATAACGAACGAGCGATTCATGTCTATGACTCGCTTGGGTACGAGAAGACGGATTATCATATGTCAAAACGTCTCGATGTCAGCCATTAAAAAGCTTCCTCTTGCGCAAGCAGGAGGAAGCTTTTTCGTTTAACGCCACGTCTGTAATGTATTCGCGAACTGGATATTCGTCTCCAGTTCTCCCGTGATCTCTCTTGCTGTAAAGTCATTGCCAGCGAGCCAGTCGGCAAAGTCGAACGTGACTGGTTCCTGATCACCACCGAGCGCGAACCAGACCTTCAACTCTTCCGGGAAGTAGGCAGACGTATGAATCGTTCCCGCCCACTGGGCATATAAATCAGCGAAGACGCCTTTATCGGTATCGTTGAGTAGTCGGAAAGCGGACTCCGCATCTTGAATCATGTGTTGATGGGTCTTCAACTCCATCATCCGACGTTTCGAGTCATCCAGATGATAGCGGTTTTCGTGTTGCAGCAAATCGAAGTGATTGGTGCACATGTTCGATTCCCGCACTTGGACGTCGCGTGCCGTCGCCTCGATGACGAACGAACGCGCCGATTTATCGTGGACGACGTAAGTGAACGATCCGCGATGCGGAATTTCCTTGACGAGTGAAATCGCGTCGTCGACCGACGTGCACATCTCGAGGATGATACGCCCGATCATGAAACTGACGAACCCATCGCCCGGACGGCGACGGTTGATGAAGTTGTAGCCCATCGCAAGACCATGTTCATTCATCCCGTCCATTCGACCGGTTACCCGTGATGCCGGACCGATGATCGCTGATCCGCCATCGTTCGGTTGAAAGACGGAAAATCGACCATCATATGTCATCGGATGGTAATCATAGTTACGGACGAGGAAATTATCACCGGTCATGATCGAACAACCACTTTTCGGTCCTTCGACCCGGTAATGCCCGAAATGGAGTAACGTATCCGGAAGCGACAGTTCAAGTTCGTCCTGGAGTCCGAGTAACTCGTCCCAAATATGCGGGGCGTACCGGAGAAACATCTCCTTCGTCTCGACCGGATCGACTTGAAAGCGCGGAACACGGATCTTCCAGTTGTCCTCCCGGTTATGGAGCAACTGGTTTCGTTTGACGTAACGCCCTTGTTCGCGACCGAACTCATAATGACTGCCGCGGAATTGTGTGATCTCATTGGCTACACGTTGCATGGAATCCATCCTTTCTTCACCTGCTGTATGCTGATTATATCGAACACGAGAGAGAAAGTCGTACGGCAGGGCTTTGCTTGAGCACATCAAAATATAGGAATATTGAAAAATCAATCAACTATTTTAATCCTGAACCGATAAAAAAACGGGAGGGGATGGAATGAAACACATGTCAGTCAGACGGAAGATTCAAGTATTGATTGCGACAGCAATCATCTCAATGCTCTTAATCGCAGGAGCAGGACTCTATTTCTTGAATCAGATGTCGAATGCTTCACGCACGATGTATCAAGAAAATCTGATACCAATTCAAGAGGTGGCACAGATCCGAATCGATACACGGGCACTCGATTCCTTTTTAGTCGAGATGATTTTGACGAAGGACGAGACTCGAATCGGTGAACTGCAGGCGGATATCGATACGCGACAAGCGCAAATCCGTTCATCGCTCAATAAGGTAGAAGATACAGGACGATTTACCGCACAGTCAAAAAAACAATTAGAAGACTTAAAGGATAACGTCCTAGCCTATGATAACGGGATGAGCCTCGTCCAAGATGCCGCGACGCGAAATGAGAACGAAGAGGCTTATAAAGCCTACTCGGAGAGTTTGGAGCAAGTCCGGGACAATGTTGCCAGTTCAGCGAAGTCGTTGATGGCTTCGATGACGAGACAGGCGAAGGATCTGAACGCTCAAAATCAGTCAGAAAAACAGACCGCCTTTTACTTAATGCTCGGGATTATCTTATTAGGTGTCGTCCTATTCGTGGGACTTGCTTTATACATCACGCGTCTGATTACCCGTCCGATTCGTCGATTACAAGGCTGGATGGACCAATCGGGTAACGGTGATTTGACGGTTCGTGGCGATTATGATTCTAAAGACGAACTCGGTCAATTGACGACGTCCTTTAATGAGATGATCGCGTCACAACAACAAGTCGTTTTAGAATTGACGGGAACAGCAGAGCGTGTCGCTGTTGCTTCAGATGAACTCAGCGTCAACGCAGAGTCGACGACGAAAGCAACCGAGATGGTCGCTGTGACGATGGAAGAGATGGCAAGTGGTGCGAGCCAGCAGCTGCACCAAGTGTCCGATGCTTCACGGACGATCGAAGAATTAACGACATCTGTCCGTTACGTCGCTGGAAATGCGCAGCAGATGACGGAACGTACAGCAGATGCGATGGAAAAAGTCGCACTCGGTGGTCAGGTCGTCGGAACACTCGGCACACAGATGGGACGGATTCAAGAAGACGTCTCGCGTCTCAGCCACGTCATCGATGGTCTCGGTAACCGATCGCAGGAAATCGGTCAAATTACGGATTCGATCAAAGGTGTCGCGGCGCAGACGAACTTGCTCGCGTTAAACGCAGCAATCGAAGCAGCGCGCGCCGGCGAACAAGGACGCGGATTCGCTGTTGTCGCAGCGGAAGTCAAAACGCTCGCTGAGCAGTCGGCAGTCTCGGCAAAACAGATCGAGTCGTTGATTCGTGTCATCCAACAAGAGACGGAAGCATCGGTTGTCTCGATGGAAAAAGTCTCAACCGAGATGACGAGTGGAATCGCTGTCGTCGATCGGGCAGGTGCCTCATTCTCAGAAATTGAGACAGCCATCACCGACGTGACAGGGCACGTCGAGGAGGTATCCGGTGCCGTTCAGGAAATGGCGGCGGCGAGTGAACAAATCGCATCTGTCATGCGGACGATTCAAGCAGTGACAGAAGGAACTGCTGCTGGAACGCAAAACATCTCCGCTTCAACCGAGGAACAGATGGCGTCGATGGAAGAGATTGCATCCGCGTCCCAATCACTCGCAACGATGGCGGATGATTTGAAACACGTTACCGGACGATTTACCGTATAAGATTAAAAACGACCTCGATGGAGACATGATCGAGGTCGTTTTTATGTAGGGATAAATGGGAAAAGAAGGGGATTCATGGAGACGCGTCGTATGTATCTGAATACTATATTTTAGGAGGCATACATATGAACTTTCAATCGTTATCGACAAATAGGCTGGATTTGATTCGCGTTACGGAAAGTCACGTCAATGATTTCTATACGATCTTATCTGATTCACGCGTGACTCAATATTATGGCATTGATCCGCTCACGTCTCTTGAAGAAGCAAGTCAGATCATCCATTCATTTGATCAAACGTTTTCTATGAAACGGGGAATCCGATGGGGCATGATCGACCGTTCGACAGGGCGGTTCATTGGAACGGTCGGACTCAATAACTGGAGTCCGTATGCGAAAAAAGCCGAACTTGGATTCGAATTACATCCAGATTTTTGGCGACGAGGCTATGTATCGGAAGCTGTTCAAGAAGTCATCCGGTTTTCGTTCAAAGAATTGGCGCTTCATCGGTTAGGTGCGGTGACATTTCTTGAGAACGAAGCATCCTATCGCTTACTCGAAAAACTCGGATTTACGTTTGAAGGCGTCTTACGCGGCTATCTCTATCAAAGCGAAAGGTCGCATGATGCACGGATGTACGGTCGGTTACGAACGGACGTTATCACGCCTCAGGTAAAGATTGAAGAAACTGTTTGACAGCACGACGGGACGTCAAATGAATGATTTGTTTATCGGACGTCGCTTTAAGCGTTGAGAGGATACTCGGTCGTTTATCGATCGGGAACCGCCAAATCCATTTCAAAAAATCAAACGATAGTTTCTCCGGACAGTCTGCTGCCATATCCGGTCGACCGGTCTTGCGGTAGCGCCACGTCCGTTTCAGTGCCCGGTACAGACAGATCGTCCGCGGTAGATCAAGGAAGATGATTGTATCTGCGGCATCGATTCGTAAGTCAAGCGTTCCACCGTAGTTGCCGTCGATGATCCACGTGTCGCGCGACGTGAGCATGTGTTGAATCTGGCGTTGCTCCTCACGCGAAACCGCCTCCCAGTTCGGACGCCATAATAAGGTGTCGAGATGATCGACGGGATAACCGAGTTTTTTGCCCATCGCACGAGCAAGCGTCGATTTACCGGATCCACCGGAACCGATCAGGATGATTTTTCGCATCATAGACCTCCTGTTTTTTGTCATAGGAATTGATCATACCACGGTTTTCTAGTAGAGGATAGAACGAAAGGAGTGGATAAGATGGTACCGAATTTCATAATCGAAGGGATGACGATTGCTTTTCTATTACTCGTACTGGGATGTGGTGTGATTTGTCTTCCGAAACGGTGGAAGCGCTATGGCTTGATTTTACTTGGTTTGGTGGCAATCGGGTGCAGTTCCTTTTGGTACATCCGACCGACGCTCGTCAATCAACAGATTGCTGAGAATGAGAAATTGCTTAAGATGGAACTAGCACGTCAACTCCCTGATGAAGTCTACACTACAAAAACACAAAAATTTTCGTATGAGTCTTCGGCGAATCCGGCTTCAATCGAAGTCGAATTTGCAAATGAACCTAACGTAACTTATTTTCTAGATATGGATGGGAAAAGGATTAGGCTGTCAAGTTTTATCTTTAAAAACGGAGGATTTCCACAGGATTTACAGCATGAATTCAAATAAAGACCGGATGGTCAAAACATCCGGTCTTTTGATTAAGTCGATTTTAAATTTTTCGTAGCAGACATCGTTTTGACAGCGAAGAAGGCAATCAGACCGAATCCAACCTTGTTGATCAAGTCAGAGAAGTTATAGATCAATTCGCGGACGAGTTGCACTTCGATGCCGGGTGCAAACAAGGTAACGGCGTAACCGACCGGATAGATCGCCCATCCGATCAAGATGAACAAGCGCATCTGCAGCAAGGCTTTACGAATCGGGGCAGGTTTATCTTCAGCGGCTTTCGTGACGTTCGTGAACAAGAGATAAATAATATAAAACCATGCGACACAACCAACGACGTATGCCCAAAGACCAAGTTGTGTGAAGCCACCTGCTAGATTGATCGAAGACTCGCCGATATACCCACCGATGATCATGATGATGTCTGCGATGACGAGTTTCGTCAGAAGCGAACGTCCTTTCCCACCTTTTAAACCGAGTAACAGCGGAAACTTGATCAATAAGAGAGGCGTCGTCACGAGCCAGTCGATGTAGCGGATTTCAGTCGGAAAACCATCAATCTCCGACAACAAACCTGATTCCCCGACAGCTTGCTTCATGAAATAGTAATGAATCGCAGCGACGAACGTGACGAGAGCAGCGACTGTTGCGGTCGAGCGGTATTCCGGGGCGAGGGAATTTCGTTCGACGAGAAAATAGAGCGTACCGGCGGCCATTCCGACGAATCCGACCCAGAACATGTACTGGGTCGCAAGAACGAGAAGGTTGACATCTTCCATGTTGTTTCGACTCCTTTTCGTAAGTGGACACGACCTTTCATACTTTTATTTTACTGACGATACAGTCTTCAGACACCACGTCGAAACGCTCTTAATGTGCGGTCTATCAACGAAATGACAACATTTCGACACACTTGAGGAGGAGTGACGGATGCCGATTAAACGAATGGATCATATCAGTCTGAACGTCGTGAACTTAGAAGGAGCGATTCACTTTTTTTCGCTTTGTGGCCTCGAAGTACGCGGACGATGGGAGATGAAAGGAGAGTTACTCGATCGTTTATTAAATTTAGAGGGAGCGGAGACGGAGTGTGCTGCACTCGGATTACCAAGTGAACCGATATGGCTCGAACTCGTTCGGTTCAAACACCCACGCGACACGGCTTCCGTGATCCAATCCGTCCATGCGAGCGGATTGCGTCATCTCTGTTTTGAAGTAACAGAACTCGCCGCGCTTGTCGAACGTTTAGCGGACAATGGATATCAGTCGATTGGCGACGTCGCGAATTACGAAAATGAGTATCGCCTATGTTACGTAAGAGGACCAGAAGGCGTGATCATTGAGTTGGCAGAAAAAATCGGACCTGTCTAAGACCTGTCTCTTATACACATCTCCG
>NZ_WBYY01000139.1:0-8979 GCF_048985645.1 Exiguobacterium sp. A1_3_1
GATATACATATGTGCAAAAGCACTACAAATGACACTTCAAGCCATACTATTGATTGTGAAAATGAGTAAGCTTCTGTACTATGTTTATATAAAGGAAAGAAAAAGAAGGTGAAATGGATGAAGATGACTCGCTCTACGGACTATGCCATTCGTGTGCTTATTTTCGCAGCGTCGCATCCGAATCGGCTCGTACAAATTCAAGAAGTGGCAACCCATTATGATATTTCTAATAATCATTTGATGAAGATTGTCCATTCATTGAGCAAGTTTGGTCTCATCATTTCCGTACAAGGTCGTAATGGTGGATTCAAATTAGCGAAATCGCCAGAGACGATTACGTTAGGAGAAATCGTTCATTTATTTGAAGAAGTATCCTATCTTGAAAATGTGACCGTTCCCAATAAAAATGGTAGTTTGCAAAACACACGTCAAGCGTTCGATCAAGCATTCATGTCCTTTACGGACGCGTTGCAGGCATACACGTTACAAGATTTAATCGCGCCGACGATGAACGACTGAAGAAAGAGTCAGAGAGGGATAGATGATCTCTGACTCTTTATCCGTGTACATATTCCAGTCATACAGATTTTTATCAGATCATCATGTTAATTATGATTAAAACTAGTATCTTTTATGTTACTATAAACAAGATTCGGACGCTATTCGAATCTTAATTTTGAAATAAAAACATGTACACTTTGTACTTGTTTTTGTGGTATAACTTTACAGGAAGGAGGGGATATTTCCAATTCACCTGCTTGATTTTTATACAGGACTCTTACTGTCCATTCAGATAAAGGATTAAAGGCATTCGTCCATTGATCCACGTAAAAGGGAGGGTTTCGGTATGTCCGAAATGACCATCGAAATGTTCGTTCACTTCATTCAACATTTAGTGCATTCTCCACGATTCATCGTCCAGCGTCATCATGAATATGAGGACGCCTACATTTTTGAAATTCGTGAGTTGAATTTATCGCGTGTCTCAAAAGCCGTATTGCTTCATAAAACAGTTGATCTTCTTCATGAAAAAACGTCAGAAGATACACGCGAAACGTTGACGAATGAACTGGTCACTCTATCAAAAAAGACATTATTGAAGTCAGAGACGATTGCTACACTTAAAGTGGAGTCTCCAATAGAAGGGTCATTGCATCTTACATTTTCGGAAGACAAAAAGATCTGGTTTTCTGGCATTCTTGATACTGAAGAGGCGATCAATCGGTTCACAGAACGTTTTCAAAGCGTCATAAATGATGATCGAACGTCTTATTAAACAAAGCAGGTCGAGCCAAATCAGTGGTTCGGCCTGCTTTTGTCTTACCCTGTACAGAGCATCAAGACGTTGCCGTCGGGATCTGCAAACGTAAAGTAAGCAAAATCATCGAAACGCTCGATGTCACGGATGATGGGAGCCTGTAACGACAACACAAACTGATAAGATGCATCAATATCTGTTGTATAAAAATTAAATAAAGCATGTGGTGAAGGGTGATGTTGGTACGTTGCGTCATTCGAATGATCATCGAGCGTCAAACTCGTTGGACCTTCGAGTGGGAGATTGTAAACAGGTGACGAGACACGCGACACATCCAACGGCAACTGCAGTAACTGGTGATACCAAGCGGCGGCACGTTTCACATCCTGAACATGCAAAAAGACAGCATTCAAGCGGGGCGCAATAAGGTGGGTCGAAATTGACATGAGCATCTCCTCCTTTTTTCATACATGTTTCTTTCGGTAAACGCCTCTTAATTCCTTCAATCCCTATAAATGGAATATGGTATGATATATCAGGAAAATCATTTACGAATGGGAAAGGAATGATGAGATGGAAACCATCATCTGTACGACGTGTGGCGTCGAACAAATCAATCCAGAGCGCGAAACGTGTCCGATTTGCTTAGAGGAACGACAGTATGTCAATCCAACTGGTCAAACGTGGACGACGCTCGCTGCCATGCAAACGTCAGGAACGTATCAAAACGTCATTAGTGACGACGGAGCAGGCGTCTATGCGATTCAGACGACACCGGCGTTCGGTATCGGTCAGACGGCATATCTTGTCCAAGGAAAATCGTTCAACCTGTTATGGGACTGCATTACATATCTTGATTCAACAACGAAAGAGCAACTTGAAAAATTAGGCGGAATTCAGGCGATTGCTTTATCACATCCGCATTATTACGCGACACAAGTCGAATGGGCGGAGACTTTTGACGTGCCGATCTATATTCATGAAGATGATGCATCGTTCGTTACGCGACCAAGCGAACGCATCGTCTTCTGGAGTGGTGAACGCTTGGAATTGGCAGAAGATGTGATGTTACATCGCGTCGGTGGTCACTTCAAAGGAGCAGTCATCTGTGAACGAAAAGACGCATCAGCGGGTCTATTGTTGACAGGGGACATCATTCGGATCGTTGCCGATCGGGCATGGGTCAGTTTCATGTACAGCTATCCGAATGTGATTCCGCTTCCGGCAAAGACGGTCGCGCGAATGGCAGAAACGTTACGTCCGCTGCAATTTGAAAAATTATATGACGCCTTTCATCGGAAAATCGAAACCGGTGCGTCTGAAGCAGTAGCGCGCTCTGCAGAGCGGTACATTGCTGCCTTGAACGGGGACTGGTTCACGACATGAAGTCGCGCTTGATCGTCATTCGCGGGAATTCTGGTAGTGGAAAAACGACGCTTGCCAAAGGGTTACGATTGGTTTTACCGGATAGCATCTTGTTTTCACAAGATGTTATCCGCAGAGAGATGTTGAACGTAAAAGATGGACCAGGAAATCCGGCGATTCGCTGGATCGAGGAGTTGGTCGGACTTGCTGACGGACGCCACGCGACGATTCTGCTGGAAGGCATTCTTGCACAGGACTGGTACGGTGAGATGATTGACCGGTTGGAACGTCGCTTTACGTCACGGTACGCGGCGTATTATTTTGACGTCTCCTTCGAAGAAACCATTCGTCGCCATGCGATGCGCCAGCCGACGGAGTTTTCTGAGACGGATATGAAACGCTGGTGGATTGATCGGGATCACCGCCCGACGGATCGTCTGATTGCTGAGGATACATCGATAGAAGCCATGATTCAGAAAATAAAACAACAGCAAAAAGGGGAGAGCGAATGACACACTACATTTTTGACATGGATGGAACGTTGTTTCAAACGAATGCCGTGCTTGCGCATGCGCTAGAAGATGTCTTTCATGAGTTGCGTCAGACGGGGCGCTGGGAGGGAGAGACGCCAGTCGCCCTCTATCAGCAGATCATGGGCGTCTCGTTACCGGAAGTCTGGCAGACGTTACTACCGGACTTTTCAGCCACAGACCAACAGGCTGCGGATCAAAAGTTTCGACGTAGCATAGAGCAGGCAGTCAAGGCGGGGCATGGTTGCCTATATCCGGGAACGGTCGAATTGCTAAGTCGTTTAAAACAAGCGGATCACTCCGTCTATATCGCCAGTAATGGGTGGCCATCCTACTTGTCAGCGATCGTGACGACGTATGGACTCGAAGCCTATATCGATCATGTCTATAGTATCGAAGACATCCGTTTCGGTGATAAATCATCACTCGTACGGGAGATTTGTAAGACGCACGACATCTCGTCAGGCTACGTTGTCGGTGACCGCTTATCTGATTTCAAAGCGGCGCATGCGAACGGACTCGCTGCGATCGGTTGTCAGTTCGATTTTGCGCAAGAGCAGGAACTCGCAGTCGCGGACCGCGTCGTAAAAGAGTTGAGTGCTGTCTACTAAAAAGAGCCGTCTTCTGCGGAAGACGGCTCTTACTTATAGCAATTATTCTGCCCACCAGAGGGCGTCGTCTGGTTTCTTCGCAATCGACGCGACTTCTTTTTCACTCGATACAGTCGGATGCGACCCTTTCAGTGCCTTACCAGCTGTATTCTTAAAGAAGAAGAAGAACGTGACGAAGCCGATGACGCTGACTGCTGTTAGATAGAAAGCAGGAGCGAGCGGGTTTTGTGTCGTATGGACGAGCCACGTCGAAACGAGTGGCGTCGTTCCACCGAAGATTGAGACCGAGACGTTGAACGTCACGGATAGCGTCCGGTAACGGACATCCGTATAGAAGATACTCGGTAGAAGACTTGGCATCGTTCCTTCAAAGATCGCCAAGAAGAAGCCAAGGATGAAGATTCCGATCCCGACGAACAAGAGTGGTTTAAGACCAATCAAGAAGAACGACAGGATTGAAAGCAACGATAGTCCGGCTAACGCAAAAAGAACGATATAGCGATTGCCTTTTTTGTCACTAAGCTTCCCGAAGAAGTAAGCGAGCGGAATCATGATCACCATGACACCGGTGATGAGAATCGTGCTTGTCGAACTTGACATGCCGATGACTTCATCGAGGTACGATGGCATGTAGGACAAGAGCATGTAGTTCGTAATGTTGAAGAAGGCGACAGCGATGAAACAAACGATGATATCCCGTTTGTGGTCACGCAGGATTTCGCGGAATGTCGCGGGTTCTTCTGTATTTTCATTGATCTCATTTTCGAAGATCGGTGATTCATCCAAGTGGCGACGTAAATAGAGACCAAATAAACCGAGTGGTGCCCCAAGAATGAAGGGAATCCGCCATCCCCAAGATGCCATTTGATCATCCGATAAGGTGACGAAAAGTGTTGTAGCAAGTAATGAGGCGAGAATATATCCACCGAGTGTACCGATTTCAAGTCCACTTCCGAGAGCACTTCGTTTGTTATCTGGTGATGACTCAGCGATGTAGACCATTGCGCCGGCATATTCACCGCCAGTCGAGAATCCTTGTAAGATCCGGGCTAACAATAACAGAATCGGTGCCCAAATTCCGATTTGATCATAGGTCGGTAATAGTCCAATGATGAGCGTCGAACCAGCCATCATAACGATTGTCGTCGTTAGGACGACCTTCCGCCCGAGTCGATCTCCAATGCGTCCAAAGACGATTCCGCCGATTGGTCGCATTAAAAAAGCGATCGCAAAGGTCGCAAACGTAAAGACGAGCTTTAGTTCATCATTTTCAACAGCGCTAAAGAAGTTTTGACTGATGATGATTGCGAGATAGGAATAAAGACCAAAATCGAACCATTCCATCGCATTCCCAATTCCGGTCGCGTAGACACTTTTTTTGGTTTGCTGCATGTCAACGACATTGACTTTTTCTTTTCTGAATTTCATAAGTTCTGTTCACTCCCTTTAATAAGTTCGTATCGTACCATAGCAGGAAATGAAGTCAAGTTGCTAATGCGCTTAACCACTTGAAAACGACTGAAAATGGCTCTGTGCCGGGAGTTGTCAAACCGTTGCTACTCTAAGGACGAACAGGGGTGTGCATTTTTTATGAAAAAAATTGAAAATTTTTTGGATGTTTTCATAAATTCGAAACAATTTTCATATGTTCTCACAACTAAAAAATCAGTAATCCGCCTTTAGGATGAGGGGAGTTAAACTATTTTTTGGTAATTTTAAAATGAAGATGGAAAGTAAAAGGAGAATACTTATGAAGAAGAAATGGATCGCCATTGTATGTCTTGGGCTCATTGTAGTCATCGGTAGTTGGTATGCTGGATTTCAAGAATCAAAAGTATCCGGTTTTCCGTTGCCGCGATTTGCTACGGCAGTTGAAAAACAAGGCGAGTGGAAAATCAAAACCCGTCTAGTCTCGGAAACTGACGGACCGGGTTTACTCTATGGGACTCGGATTCGCCAAGCCGGTTGGAAAGAATTCGATCGTGAAGGCGCAACGGCGTGGTATGAAAAAGACGGGAAAGTGATTGCCTTGACGACGTTTGATGGGGAACTGTATCTCGAAAATTCGAGTAAAGAAAAGATTCGGTTATAACACAATGAAATGAGACAACGATTGGCTTGTCTCATTACTGTAAGCACTTCAAAAGGATTGCATGGGCATAAGCTCATGCAATCCTTTTTGTTTTAATCATCTTCGGAAGAGGAGAGTTGTTTATGTGTCTTAGAATCGTAAATTTTATAGGAAATCGGAAATCGATGGTTCTTTGTTGAAATGACGCGACAGAAATAGGGCACGTCTTCTCCGTACGCTCCTAATTCCGGATAATCTTGAAAGGTAAAATCCTCATAATCTTCGGTTGAGTCGAAAATAATAGACATGGATTGTGTCTTTCCTGAGTTTTCCTCTACATAACAGTCACCTTTGATGACAGCGTAGTCCTTGAAGACGATTTGCGATAGGCTAGGGACCGTCCAGTAAAGTAGTCCAAATCCAAGTAACGTGATGAAGATGAACTGAAGTTTGTCTTTAAATGTTTCTGTCGAGTCTTTCCATGTATCAATCGTAAAGAAGATGCCACCAAAAAGTGTAATGATTCCGAGTATAAGCATTCCGTAATACAGAATGAGTTCACGATTCATTTGATTTAGCTCCGTTCTTCATAAATATAGTCCATTCGCCTGAACGACGAAATGCGAATGTTCATAATGGTATGTGATGACGGAATAGTCGAACGGACGACCGTTCGTCAAATGAAATACTGTCTCGATCGTTAATCCAGGATCGCCCTCGGTGAGATCCAGATGACGAGCCGACTCAGCGCTTAACTTCCCGACGTGCATGTACATATCCGAGAACCCAATATTCAATTGGAGTGCCGTCTCTAAGTATTCGAAGATTGACTGCTCGACGATTTCACGATTTAAGTACGGAACGATTGATTGGCGATAGTAAGACTCTTCGAGACAGAGGATCTTGCCGTCGATGTAGCGGATTCGCTTAACGTAATAAACCGTCTCACCTGCCTCTATCCCGAGATTCTTCGCGATGTTATTCGTTGCAGACATTGGTTCGAGTGCAAGAACGGTCGACTCAATCGTATGACCGACGAGATTCTGCTTGAATCCTTGGGTCGAGAACAGACGAATGTAGCCGGTGCGATTCGTCTTCCGGACAAAAATCCCGCTTCCGCGGACTTGAAAAATGATTCCTTTTCGTTCGAGTAACTCAAGTGATTTTGTCATCGTCGTCTTACTGACGGCGAACTGCCGGATCAACTCTTCAAGAATCGGTAGTTTGTCCCCTTGTTTCAACTCATGTTGTTCTATGTACCGTTCGATTTCATCAGCCGTCTGTTGGTATTTCAGCATAGGACACCTTCTTTTCTTGCGAACTTTTTCTTTCTTTAGTATAGCATAAGCCTTCTGTTGATTAATAACATGTTAAATTAAATTATTTATGTATTGATTAATTGTGCATGTACAATTAAAATGAAAGGGTATTCAAGCGTCATATTCAGGGGAGGTACACGATATGGGCAAGGTTCGCGATTATCAACAATTGGCGCATTCGATTTTAGAAGCTGTCGGGGGTGAAGACAACGTCATCAGCGCCGTCCGATGTGCCACACGACTTCGTCTTGTTTTGAAACGATCGGATTCGTCAGCTAAGGAAACAGTCAGTGCACTACCTGGCGTCATTACGGTCGTTGAGTCTGGCGGGCAGTTTCAAGTCGTCATTGGTCAACACGTCGGGGAAGTTCATCAAGAATTTTTGAAGCTTGTCGATTTGGAACAACCGGAAACGGAAGAAGCACCGAAAGGGACGGTTCTCAACCGAATCATTGCGACGATGTCAGCGGTCTTTGCACCGTTTGTCTACATCTTAGCTGCAGCGGGGATTCTGCAGGGAACTTTGATTTTGACGACGCTCGCTTTTCCGGCATTCGCGAAGACAGGTACTTATGAAGTCTTCAGCTTCATCTCATGGGCACCGTTTACGTTCTTGCCGATTTTCATTGCCATCACGGCAGCAAATCATTTTAAGGTCAATGCCTTCATTGCGGTCGCCTGTAGTGCGGCACTGGTCAGTCCAACATGGGCAGATATCGCAGCACGCATCACGGCTGGTGAATCCATCACGTTTTTAGGAATCGCATTATCCGGGACGACGTATACGTCATCGGTCTTACCGCCATTATTCCTCGTCTGGATCCTGTCTTATGTCGAGCGATTCTTGAACAAGACGATCCATGAAGTCGTCCGTCCGTTGTTCGTCCCGTTCTTCAGCATGGTGTTGATGGTGCCGCTTACGATTCTCTTGATCGGACCGATCACAACACTTGGTGCAGAGGGGATCGCAAACGGGTATAACTACTTAGCAGAGAATGCTCCTGCGGTTGCTGGTCTCATCATCGGTGGCTTCTGGCAAGTCATCGTTATCTTCGGTGTCCACTGGGGTGTCACGCCGATGGTGCTCGCAAACTTCGAACAATATGGTCGCGACTCGTTCCAGGCCTACCAAACGATTGCCGTCATCGCTCAAATCGGTGCCGTCATCGGAGTCATCTTGAAAGCACGCAACAAAGAAACGAAAAAAGTCGGGGTTTCAGCCGGACTGACAGGTATCTTCGGTATCACGGAACCGGCTATCTATGGGGTGACGCTCCGCTTTAAGAAACCGTTCATCTATGGCTGTATCTCGGGAGCAATCGGCGCTGTCACGGCGAGTTTCTTTAAACCATATTACTTTGCTTACGCCGGATTACCGGGACCATTGACGCTCGTCAACGGTATCGACTCCGACTATCCATCGTCGATCATCGGCTTATTGATCGGAACGGCGATTGCCTTGATTCTACCGATCGTCTTGATTCAAGTGTTCGGCTTCGGGGAGCAGGCTGCTCCGGTCGTAGCACCTGAAAGTACAGCGACACCAGTTGCAAAACAGGAAGTCAGCGCAACTCTGACAAACGAAGAGACGCTTCGCGCACCACTTGAAGGAAAAATCGTTGCTTTATCAGATGTACCGGATCCTGTCTTTGCTTCCGGTGCGATGGGACAAGGGGTAGCGATTCGTCCGACGAACAACCGGGTCACGGCTCCGTTTGACGGTACCGTCGTCATGGTCGCCCCGTCAGGTCACGCGATCGGATTACGCTCGACGAGTGGTGTCGAAGTCTTGATCCATGTCGGTCTCTGTCTCTTATACACATCT
>NZ_WBYY01000140.1:0-8905 GCF_048985645.1 Exiguobacterium sp. A1_3_1
TTGTATCTACAGCGTACCGGAAGCGGCATCGGTCGGTTTGACGGAAGACGAAGCGAAACGTGCCGGAATGGACGTTAAGGTCGGAAGCTTCTCGTTCAACGGATTAGGGAAAGCGCGGATCGAAGGAGAGGCGGCAGGCTTCATCAAGCTCGTCTCCGATGCGAAGACAGATGATCTCGTCGGCGTTCACATCGTCGGACCAAAAGCAACGGAACTAATCAGTGAAGGTGGATTAGCGCTCGTACTCAATGCAACGGCATGGGAAGTCGGACAGCTCGTGCATCCGCACCCGGCCTTGTCAGAAGCATTCGGAGAAGCAGCACTTGCAGTCGACGGACTTGCGGTTCACGCCTAAGGAGGAATTACGGATGGAAAAAATAGAATTCAAAGAATTAGTAGAACTCGGATTAACGGAACAGGACGCGATTCAGATGTTCGAAACGATGGTCCGTGCGCGGAAGATCGATGAACGGATGTGGAAGTTGAACCGAGCAGGTAAAATTCCCTTCCTCGTCTCATGTCAAGGACAAGAAGCGGCTCAAGTCGGTGCAGCGTTCGCCCTTGAAAAAGGAACGGACTACATTTTGCCGTATTACCGTGATTTAGGCGTCGTCTTACACTTCGGTCAAACGTCGCGCGATATCATGCTGTCGGCATTCGCAAAGGCAGAAGATCCGAACTCAGGTGGTCGTCAAATGCCAGGACACTACGGTTCACGTGCCTTGAATATCGTCACGGGTTCAAGTCCGGTTACGACACAAGTCCCACATGCTGTCGGGATCGCACTTGCTGCGAAGATGCGTAAGGAACCACTCGTTGCTTACGTCTCGTTCGGAGAGGGCTCTTCAAACCAAGGAGACTTTCATGAAGGGGCGAACTTCGCCGGAATTCACAAGCTTCCGGTCATCTTGTTCTGTGAAAACAATAAATACGCGATCTCGACACCACTTTCGAAACAGTTGTCGGCGAAACACGTCGCTGATCGGGCAATCGGCTACGGAATGCCTGGCTATACGGTAGATGGCATCGATCCACTCGCTGTCTACAAAGTCGTCAAGGAAGCACGTGAGCGCGGATTACGGGGAGAAGGTCCGACCTTGATCGAAGTTGAAGTCGAACGCCTCGTGCCACACTCATCCGATGATGACGATAAATCGTACCGTTCTGCTGAAGAACTCGATGCCTTAAAAGCACGTGACGGGATCAAACTCTTCCGTGCGCGTTTGATTGAAATGGGCGTCCTGACGGAAGAATCAGCGACTGAAATCGAACAAGCGATGGAGAAAGAAGTCGACGAAGCAACGGCTTATGCGGAAGCAGCAGCTTACGATGCGCCAGAAAATGCATTACGTTACGTGTACGACGAGGAGGAAACGAAATGACGACGTTAAGTTTAATCGAAGCGATCAATAGTGCAATCAAAGAAGAGATGGAACGCGACGAGTCCGTCTTCATCCTCGGCGAAGACGTCGGTGTCCGTGGTGGTGTTTTCCGGGCGACCCAAGGATTGCTCGAACAATTCGGAGAAGAACGTGTCATCGATGCACCACTCGCTGAGAGTGCGATTGCCGGTGTCGGAATTGGAGCTGCGATGTACGGCATGCGTCCGATTGCTGAAATGCAATTCGCTGACTTCATCATGCCAGCGGTCAACCAAATCGTCAGTGAAGCAGCGAAGATTCGGTACCGTTCGAACAATGACTGGACGTGTCCGATCGTCATCCGCGCACCGTTCGGCGGTGGTATTCACGGGGCACTTTATCATTCTCAGTCGGTCGAAGCGATGTTCAACTCGACGCCTGGTCTGAAAATTGTCATCCCATCGAATCCATATGACGCAAAAGGATTGCTAAAGGCAGCGATTCGTTCGAATGATCCGGTCTTGTTCTTTGAGCACAAACGAGGCTATCGTCTGTTAAAAGGGGATGTTCCTGAAGGCGACTATACGGTCGAAATCGGTAAAGCAGACGTCAAGCGTGAGGGCGAAGACGTGACGATCATCACTTATGGGCTATGTGTTCATATGGCACTTGAGGCAGCAACACGCCTTGAAAAAGACGGAATCGATGTCCACATCCTTGACTTGCGGACCGTCTATCCAATCGACCGCGAAGCAGTCGTCGAAGCAGCGAAAAAGACGGGGAAAGTCTTGCTCGTCACGGAAGACAATAAAGAAGGTAGCGTCATGAGTGAAGTGTCGGCGATCATTGCAGAAGAAGCATTGTTCGATCTCGATGCACCAATCGAACGACTCTGTGGTCCAGACGTCCCAGCGATGCCATACGCTCCGACGATGGAGAAGTTCTTCAACATCTCAAGCGAGAAAATTGAAGATAAAATCCGGACGTTACACGCATACTAAGGGGGAACTGACCGATGAAGACTGAAACACTTACGATGCCACAACTCGGGGAAAGTGTTACTGAAGGAACGATTTCGATGTGGCTCGTCAAACCGGGCGATACTGTCAAAAAATATGATCCGATTGCAGAAGTCATTACCGATAAGGTAACGGCAGAAGTCCCATCTTCGTTTGATGGTGTGATTGAAAAACTACTTGCAGAAGAAGGCGATACGTTGCAAGTCGGTGACGCGATCGTCACGATGCAAGTCAGCGGCGGATCAACGGAAGTCGCGGCGACCGAACAAGAAGTGCCAGCTGTCGAAGAGACGACGTCGGCTGATACATCGATGAAAAAACGCTATTCACCAGCGGTCTTGAAATTATCAGGCGAACACGGCATTGATCTCGAACAAGTGACGGGTACGGGAGCGGGCGGCCGGATTACCCGGAAAGATCTCTTGAAACTGATCGAGTCTGGATCGATCTCGACACCACAAGCAACGGAACCAAAACCGGAAGCGCAAGCGGCTCCGGTAGCGCCTCCGGCAGAAGCACCACCCGCACCAAAACGTCCGGTCATTGCACCACAACCGACGGAAACGGGCGACATCGAGATTCCGACTGCCGGTGTGCGTCAAGCAATCGCTTCGAACATGGTTCGCGCGAAGCACGAAGCGCCACATGCTTGGTTGATGATCGAAGTCGATGTCACGAACTTGGTCGAAGCACGTAATCGTCATAAAGATGCGTTCTTCAAACAAGAAGGGGTCAAATTGACGTTCTTACCATTCTTCATGAAGGCGACAGTCGAAGGATTGAAGAAACATCCAATCATGAACTCGACATGGGCGGGAGATAAGATCATTCAAAAGAAAGCGATCAACCTATCACTTGCTGTCGCGACGCAGGACGCTCTGTTCGTACCAGTCGTCAAGAATGCGGATGAACTAAGCATCAAGGGGATTGCACGCGCGATTGATGACTTCGGGAAACGGGCACAAGCCGGCACGTTGTCGTCTGCAGAGATGCAGGGCGGGACGTTTACGGTTAACAATACGGGCTCATTCGGTTCAATCCAATCAGCACCGATCCTTAACTTCCCGCAGGCGGCGATTCTATCCGTTGAATCAATCGTTAAACGTCCAGTTTGGGTGAACGGCATGTTTGCAGCACGCGACATGGTCAACCTCTGTATGTCGATCGACCACCGGGTGCTCGACGGACTCGTTGCCGGACAGTTCCTACAAACTGTCAAACAAGCGCTCGAATCGATTGATCCGAACCAACTTTCCTTATACTGAGTTTTTCCAGTTGACAGGGAAGAAGAAGCATCGTAATATAAGAATCAATTCAACACACGATAGCAAAGACGAAGAGAAGTAACTTGTGAAACGATTCAAGAGAGCTGATGGGTGGTGCGAATCAGTATCGGGCAACAAGCGAATGGCCTTCTGAGCTTCAGACCGAATCCCTTCAATGGGTAGTAGGCTCTGACGGGTTCCTCCCGTTATCGGGGTCGACGAATCAGGACAACGGTCCGGTTCGTTTCAAAGGGGACGGTGTCAGCATCGTCAACGAAGGTGGTACCGCGGGTCTTCCCGTCCTTCATGTTCTACATGAATGGGCGAGAAGACCCTTTTCGTATACAATCGAATCGAACAAATCGTAGAGTGAGTTAAGTAGCGAGACAACATCGGCGTTTCAGAGAGCGGAAGAATGGTGCGACTTCCGTACGGCGAGGTTTCGTGAATGGTCTCATGAGAGCGTGGCTGAACGAAGAAGTAGGTCGCGACGGATGCCCCCGTTATCGTAGGCTATGATGTCTCTTATTAGACGCATCAGACAGAGTGGGAACGGTCGAACCGTTCCAATCGAGAGGTGGCACCGCGAGATAATCGTCCTCCATGCAGCATACGCTGTGTGGGGGACTTTTTTATATTCCAGGAGGCGAACAGGGATGGTTCAGACAGACACACTTATTATCGAACAACTTGAACTAAACGGCGACGAGATGACGCCAATCATGATTTTTCAACAACTGAGCGGAACACAGAAATGTTTGCTTGAAAGTTCTGCGCATACGGATCAAGGACGGTATTCGATCATCGGTGTTGATCCGGTGGAGATGATTCGCGCAGAGGGACGGACCGTGACGCGGGAACAGTTGACGACAGGTCTATTGACGCAGGAAACGGGTGATCCAGTACGACTGATGCAACAGATGATCCTCCGGGGTGGAGTTGAAGAAGACCTTCCGTTTTTAGCGGGTGGGATCGGATATGTCGGTTACGACATGATGCGCGCCTATGAAACGCTTGGTGATATTCCAGAGCGAACGAGGCAACTACCGGACGCGCTACTCGCCGTATACGACCAAATCATCCTGTTCGATCATCTCGAACATCGTGTTCATTTGATTCAGACGTCACTTGGTGGCATCACTGATCGTGACGTCTTACGTCAACGTCTAGCAGAGCGGAAAGCGCAACTTGAGCAACCACGGGAGCGAACGGACATCGAGCGTCCACTCCGGGATGTCGTCTATGAACCGTTAATGGATCAAGAGACGTTTGAAGGACTCGTCGAACAAGCGAAGAGACACATCCGCCAAGGCGACGTCTTCCAGCTCGTGCTCTCACAACGTCTCGATGCGACGTTCTCAGGTGACCCGTTCCAATTTTACCGGAAGCTCCGCAAGGACAATCCAAGCCCATACCTCTTCTATATCGACTTAGGCGAAGCGATCGTACTCGGGGCCTCCCCGGAAAGTTTAGTCCAAGTCAAAGGGAATCGAGTGACGACGAATCCGATTGCCGGTACACGCCGCCGGGGGAAGACGAAAGAGGAGGACGAACGACTGGCAGAGGAGTTACTTCACGATGAGAAAGAACGGGCCGAGCACCGGATGCTTGTCGATCTTGGACGCAACGACCTCGGTCGGATTTGTCAGATTGGTACCGTCGAGGTGACGCGATTCATGCAAATCGAGCGCTTCAAGAATGTCATGCACCTCGTTTCTGTCGTTGAAGGAACGTTAGCGGACGGAAAGACCGGCGCAGACGCACTCGTCTCTTGTCTACCGGCAGGGACGGTCACGGGAGCTCCGAAAATCCGAGCGATGCAGTTGATCGACCAGTACGAGCAGGTGAAACGAGAAGTATATGCTGGGGCTGTCGGCTATTTCGATGTTCGGGGGAATATGGATTTTGCCCTCGCTATCCGGACGATGGTGATCAAGGATGGTGTCGCCTCTGTGCAAGCAGGTGCTGGCATCGTCTACGATTCGATTCCACGCCTCGAGTACCAGGAGACGTTACACAAAGCGAAATCACTACTGGAGGTTTGGAAATGATCGTCCTAATTGATAACTATGATTCCTTTACCTATAACCTATACCAATACGCATCCGTTTACACAGACGTTCACGTCATTCGAAACGATGCGGTCAGCATAGAAGAACTCCGCGAGATGAAACCAAACGGCATCATCCTCTCACCCGGTCCCGGTCGCCCGGCTGATGCTGGCATCTGCATCGATCTCATTCGTCAATTATCGGGTCAAGTACCAATTCTCGGTGTCTGCCTCGGACATCAGGCAATCGGCGAAGCATTCGGAGGAAACGTCGTCGAAGCACCGGTCATCATGCACGGGAAGACATCGATGATTCGACAATCGGGACAACTCTTCGACGACATGACGGAAACGTTAGAGGTCATGCGCTATCATTCGCTGATCGTCGCTCGAAACGACTTACCGACGGAGCTCGTCATCACGGCAGAAACGGATGACCGGACGATCATGGCACTCGAGCACCGGACGCATCCGACCTTCGGAATCCAGTTCCATCCTGAATCTGTCGGAACACCACAAGGACAGCAGATGATTAAACGATTCATTGAATTGACAAAGGAGTGACGAACGATGAAAGAGACGTTATTGAAATTAGCAGAAGCAAAACATTTACGATATGAAGAAATGCAACAGGCAGCACGCGAACTGTTTGCGGAAGACGTGACCGATAGCGAAATTGCCGCTTTTCTCGTCGCCCTGAAAGCAAAAGGGGAGACTGCAGAAGAATTAGCCGGTCTCGCTTCGATCATGCGCGAGGTCGCCCTCGACATTCCGGTCACCGGCGATTTCATGGATAACTGCGGCACGGGAGGCGACGGCTCACAATCGTTCAACATCAGTACGACAGCCGCCTTCGTTCTGGCAGGTGCCGGCATGAAAGTCGCGAAGCACGGGAATCGGAGTGTCTCGAGTAAAACGGGCAGCGCTGATGTGCTCGAAGCACTCGGGGTTTCGCTCGATGCGACACCGGAACGTTTAGCAGAACAGCTCGAGTCGAACGGAATCGCCTTCTTGTTTGCGCAACGGATGCACCCACGCGTCAAGCAAATCATGAAGGTCCGACGCGATCTGCGGATTCCAACGATCTTTAACTTGATCGGGCCGTTGACGAATCCGGTCCCGCTCAAGACACAACTATTAGGAATTTACCGGGAGGATATGCTCGAGACGATGGCGTTGACATTGCATCGACTCGGGCGGAAGCGAGCAATCGTCTTACATGGTGCGAATGGAATGGATGAAGCATCCCTTGCCGGAACGAACCAACTCGTCTTACTCGACGAAGGTGAGCTGATTCGCTTCAGTCTTCACCCGGAGGAAGTCGGACTGAAGACCGCACCGCTTGAAGCAATTCGCGGAGGTAGTGCACAAGAGAATGCGGCGATTTTACTCCGTGTTCTTGGTGGAGAGCATGGTGCTTATCGCGACACGGTTCTACTCAATGCGGGAATTGCTCTCTTTGCAGCAAATCGGGCGAAGACGATCGAAGAAGGGATCGCCTTAGCAGCAGATAGCATCGACTCAGGACGGGCGATGAAACGATTGAACCAATTACGACAAATGACACGGGAGGAAGCAATCGGATGAATATCTTAGATCGCATCATCGAAACGAAACGGACAGAAGTCCTGCAATTAAAATTAACTGGTGTCGAACGGATCAGTCGGGAGGCATTGAAGCCGTCGATTAAGCAACGACTAGCCGGAGCGGATTTATCCGTCATCGCGGAAATTAAACGAGCTTCGCCATCAAAAGGGGCCATCGCACTCGACGTCGACGTCATCGCTCAGGCCAAACAATATGAAGCGAGTGGGGCGACTGTCATCTCTGTCTTGACGGACGAGACGTACTTCAAAGGATCGATGGACGATTTAGCGGCAGTCGCTGCAGCAGTCGACATCCCGGTGCTTTGTAAGGATTTCATGATTGATCGGATTCAAATTGACCGGGCAAAAGCACATGGGGCACGGTTGATTCTCCTGATTGTCGCCGCTCTCGAGCAGGAGACGCTTGCTGACTTGTATGCATATGCTTACGCGGAAGGACTTGAGGTCTTAGTCGAAGTCCATGACGAAAAGGAGTTACGCCGGGCAGAGGCGATCGGTGCGCAAATCATTGGCATCAACAACCGGAACTTGAAAAAGTTCGAAGTCGATTTACAGACATCGGTCGGATTACTCGAACAAAAACAACCGGACGTCCGGTATATCAGCGAGAGTGGCATCAAGACAGTCGAGGAAGCACAGCGATTACACGCTGCCGGTGCAGACGGGATCCTCGTCGGTGAGACGTTGATGCGGGCAGACGATCCACAAGTCTTCATTCGAGAAGTGAGTGGCGTTCGCGTATGACACGGATTAAGTTCTGTGGTCTCCGGGAAAGAGAACATGTCGAAGCGGCAGTTCGCTTAGCGGACTACATCGGCTTCGTCTTTGCTAAAAGCAAACGACAGGTCACGCTAGAAGAGGCGGCGCGTCTTAGACGCGACATTCCGAGTACGGTCCAGGTCGTCGGTGTCTTCGTCTCCCCGACCTATCAGCAGGTGACCAACGCCGTCGAACAAGTCGCGCTAGATCTCGTCCAAATTCATGGTGTCATTCCGGACGGAGAGATACCAGTTCCCGTCATTCAAGCGATTCCGGTGACGGACATCGCAGAAATAGAGCAACAGACGGAGTATTTGCTCGTCGACGCACCGGTTGCTGGAAGTGGCGAGACATTCGACTGGTCACAAGACATTCAAGCCGATCGTCCACTATTCATTGCCGGTGGCTTGACAGCAGGAAACGTCGGAGAAGCAATCAAACGATATCACCCGTTCGCCGTCGATGTCTCAAGTGGCATCGAGACGGATGGACGGAAAGATCCCATCAAAATGCAGGCATTCGCAGATGCCGTAAAGGAGAGAGAAGCATGAGCTACGCACAACCGGATACACTCGGACAATACGGTAAATACGGAGGGCGCTACATCCCGGAAACATTGATGCACGCGGTGATCGAACTCGAAGAAGCTTACGCAACGGTAAAAGAAGATCCAGCGTTTCAAGCGCGGATGGACGAATTATTGAAAGAATACGTCGGACGTGAAACACCACTTTATTTTGCCGAACATTTGACGCAAACGATTGGTGGCGCAAAGATCTATTTGAAACGAGAAGACTTGAACCATACCGGTGCCCATAAAATCAACAATACGATCGGTCAAGCG
>NZ_WBYY01000141.1:0-8877 GCF_048985645.1 Exiguobacterium sp. A1_3_1
TCGTGGGCTCGGAGATGTGTATAAGAGACAGGGATAGGAAAGACCACATAACGGCTTTCGGAGTCCTGCCGTGTTGACGTCGAGTGTGAAGTTCGCTTGTCGGATCTTCCGTAACGTGTCGTCGAGGTTCGTTGGGTTCGACTCGAGCGGATAGGCTTGGATGAACTTCGTCGGTAACGTCAAGTGACCGAGTCGCTTCGGCTGGTGTGCACCGAGATCTGTCATGACGAGGGCTTGGATGCCTTCATAATACCGTTCGTGGACCGCCGTGACGCTTCCGAGTTTCGTGACGATCTCACCGAAGCTTTCCTTGCTGAAGTCGACGCCATAATATTGCTCATCGATGTATAAGTAATGCAGTGAGAGAATCCCGTCGGTCAAGACGTCAGCGTAGCGAGCGATGATGTCACGCGTGCCGTCGACATGCCCTTCCCAGTAGTCGAACTCCATCCCGATTCGGATGTCGATCTGATTCTTGTATGTCTCGCGGAGTTGTGTCAATTCCTTCAGGTAGGCATCGGCTGTCGCGAACGACATTCCGGAATCGTTATCTGGCGCAGGATCCGTCACACCTTCAGGTAAAGGGGCATGTTCCGTGAAGCTGATCCGTTCTAAGCCTTGCTCTAAGGCACGCTCGATGTAGGCTTCGAGTGGATCCTTCGTACCGTGTGGACAATATGGACTGTGGACGTGACCGTCCCATTTCAATAATTGCATGATAAACCCTCCGATTTTTTAGAATTGGCAAGCAAAGCGATTGACAATGTGCCCGAAACGCGGTATCTTATCGTTAAATAATTTAGCGTGGTACAGTGATAATAAGATAAAGGAGTGGGAGTATGCAATCATTTTCTACGATTCGACTCAAGGATGGAGCGACGGATTACGTTGGTGCCTCGGCAACGCGGCTCCAGCAGGTCATCCGTCAGCTCGAAGATGGACTCGAACAATCTAACTATACCCGATTAATCACCCCCTTAATTGAGGAAATCGGTGGACGGGAACAGATTCGAATGGATTTTACGACTAGTGTCGCGCGTGCACTTAGCGAACGGGGTCGCGAACAATATAAACGTGTCTTCTACAGTGGCTCGGTCTTTCAACCGGAAGAGAAGTTCCAGGTTGGATTTGAGGAACGAGGACAAATCGCAGAAGTCGAAGCAATTCAACTTGCGGTCCGACTCGTCGAGGAACTGACGGGAAAAGAAGTCACACTCTCGATCGGTGATGCCGGTTTAATCGAGCATTTGATCGAGACGCGCGTCGGTGATCACCACTTACGCGACCAAGTGACACAGATGCTCCGTTTACGTAACGTCATTGAACTGAAGCGAATCGCGGGTCAACTCGATGATGCCTTACTTGCAAAACTTCCTTTATTATTCGGACGTGAAGGGGCGGAGACGATCCTACCGTACGTCGACGAGTCACGACTCAATGCCGTGCTTGATCTCGCGGAAGCCGTCAATGCCGATCTCGACTTCGGTCAAATGGGTTTACAGACGTACTACGACGGGATCACGATCCACGGTTTCATCGAAGGTGTGACGGAACCCGTCCTCGTCGGTGGACGCTACGACCGGCTTTATGAACAATTCGGACAAGAACAACAGGCGTTCGGCATCGGATTCTCGGTCGAACGGTTGGCGGAGGTGCTCTAAATGCGAATCGGAATTACGAAAGGACGGCTGTCGAAAGCGACAGAACGTTATCTAAAAGAAGCTGGCGTCGAGACATGGGGAGCCATTGAACGCGAACTGATCGTCAAACGGGGCGAGCACGAATTCGTCTTCATGAAAGGATCGGATTTGATTCCGTACGTCGCTCAAGGTGTTCTTGATGTCGCGATCACCGGCAGTGACATCTTACTCGAATCGGATCAAGAGCTATCGGAACTGGCGGAATTACCGTTCGGCGTCTGCCGAATGTCGGTCTGTGCGAAGGAGCCCTTGCAATTCGAAGGTGGACGCCGCGTCCGGATTGCGACGAAATATCCGGTCATCGCGAAACGCTACTTCAGCGAACTCGGTGTCGACGTTGATATCGTACCGTTGAACGGTTCGGTCGAGTTGGCACCGTTACTCGGACTTGCTGACGCAATCGTCGATATCGTCGAGACAGGTGAGACGTTACGGGCAAACGGACTAAACGAATACGAAAAAATCATCGATATCAGCGCTCGATTCTTTACGAGCGAATGGACGTTAAAACGGAAGCGGGTTGAAGTCATCCGCTTGCTCGAGCAATTGACAGAAGGAGTGACACGATCATGACACCGACAAAACCTTTCAGCATCGATCGCGACACGGAGCTCGCGGTCCGCGCGATTCTCGAACGCGTCGCAACAGACGGTGACGCTGCTGTCCGCGATTATACGAACCAATTCGATCAGGTCGATCTTGAAGATTTCCGCCTCAGTGAAACACGAATCGCGCAAGCCTTTGAACACGCAGACGCCAATTTGATCGACTCGTTGAAGTTGATGGCGACACGACTCGTCGAATGGCACGAGCAGGAACTTCCGTCTGACATCGAACTCGTCGAAGCAGACGTGACACGACGTCAACGGTTCGTCCCTGTTGATTCGGTTGGGATTTACGTTCCAGGTGGTGCAGCCAGTTATCCATCGACCGTCTTGATGAACGCCATTCCAGCGAAAGTTGCTGGGGTTGAACGCGTCGTCATGGTGACACCGATGACGAACTTAAGTGATGAGGTCCTCGTTGCAGCACGGATCGCTGGTGTGACAGAAATCTATACGATCGGTGGAGCACAAGCTGTCGCTGCGCTGACATTCGGAACAGAAAGCATCCAAGCCGTCGATTTGATCGTCGGACCTGGGAACCGCTTCGTCGCTGAAGCAAAACGCCAAGTCTACGGCATCGTTGGTATCGACTCGGTCGCCGGTCCATCGGAAGTCGTCGTCATCGCGGACGAAACGGCGCATCCGGACCGGATCGCAGCCGACTTACTTGCGCAAGCCGAACACGACCGTGACGCTGTCGCGATCGCCTTCGTGCCAACGGAAGAGATGAAACAAGCGGTGGATGCAGAGATCGAACGGCGCTTACAGCAATTGCCGCGTCAAGAGATTGCCCGTCGTGCGATGGAAAACGGTGGCGTCTTCGTCGCTCCACTCGAAACAGCAATCGAAGAAGCGAATCGCCTCGCAGCGGAACACTTGGAACTTGCCGTTGCCAATCCGCAAGAGGTCGTCAAATCGATCCGTCACGCCGGGATGATCTTCCTCGGTCACGAGACACCGGAAACGCTTGGCGATTACGTCGCTGGAACAAACCACGTCTTACCGACATCCGGGACAGCCCGTTTTGCGTCTGGATTATCAGCGCGGACGTTCTTGCGTCACCAGACGATGCTCGAAGCCACTCGCGCAGGCGTACAACGTCTCGCGAACGCAGCGAAAACCGTTGCCCGGGTCGAAGGACTCGAAGCACACGCACAAGCCATCGAAGTGAGGGAAGACTAATGCGATTACACCAAAACGAACGATTCACGACCCACAGTCCAGTTGGGATCGAAGCGATCCAGGAATTGATCGCAACGTTCCCTTTAAATGAATATCCTGTCGAAATCATCGATCAAGTCAAGGCATCGTATGCAACGTACGCTGGTGTCCGTCCGACGCAACTCGTCGCCGGAAACGGCTCGGATGAGTTGATCGGCTACTTATGTGCCCGCTACGGCGGACCCGGGATGCCGGTCATCGCCTCAGAACCGGATTTCGTTATGTATCAGTTTTACGCTGACCGGGCACGGGCACCGTTCGAACGCGTGCCGTTACTCGACGAAATGGCGCTTGACGTCGAGGGATTGATCGCAGCTCCTGGTGAGATCATCTTCTTGAGTCACCCGCACAATCCGTCCGGTGTCCTCCGCAAGGAAGCGGACATCCGGCGCTTGCTCGACAGTGGCAAATACGTCGTCATCGATGAGGCCTATATCGACTTCGCGCTCGAACAGTCGATGCTTCACTTACTCGAAGAATATCCGAAAGCAATCATCTTACGGACGCTCTCGAAAGCGTTCGGACTCGCATCGCTTCGACTTGGTTTTGTCATCGCGAGCGAACAAATCATCGAAGAAATCGAACAGATTAAATCACCGTACAACGTCTCTGGTCTATCAGCAGCTGTCGGTATCGCCATCATGGCAGAACCGGAACTCGATCGGGTCTTAGAAGAAACGTATGCGAGCCGCGAAGCGATCGAACGGATTCTCGCGCCAATCGGCAAGACGTATCCCAGTGCAGCGAACTTCGTCTACGTCGAGTATCCAGAAGCCGAACGCTTTACGCAGCGTTGTGCTGACGCCGGATTACGGATTCGTTTATTTGATCAGGCATTCCGTGTCAGTTGTGGATCACCAGAAGCGATGCAAGTATTAGAAACGTGTGTAGAGGAGGAATTACGATGCGGCGTGGCGCAAGCGAACGAGTAAGTGCAGAATCAGACATCAAGGTCGAGATTGATCTCGCAGGAGGTCCGGTTGAGATCAAGACGGGTGTCGGATTCTTTGATCATATGTTGACGTTATTCGCCTTCCAGGCCCGGATCGGTCTGAAGGTAACTGCAAAAGGTGATACGTGGATCGATGCCCACCACACGGTCGAAGATACAGCGATCGTTCTCGGGGCAGCATTGACGGAAGCGCTCGGTGATAAAGCCGGGATCGAACGCTACGGCGAATCGCGTGTACCGATGGACGAGACCCTCGCGTCGGTCGTCCTTGATTTCAGCGGTCGTCCGTTCACCGTCTTCCGTGCTAGTTTCAAGAATCCGAAGCTCGGTGACTTTGATACGGAACTCGCAGAAGAGTTCTTCCAAGGCTTATCACGGAGTGCCCGGATGACGATTCATGCCGAAGTCTTATATGGTTCAAACACACACCACATGATCGAAGGGTTGTTCAAAGCACTCGGTCGGGCCGTCCGTCAGGCAGTTGCCGTGACGAGCGAAGGCGTACCGTCTACGAAAGGGTTGATTGATCAATGATAGCAATCGTCGATTATGGCGTCGGGAATATCGCGAATGTCGAGCGGGCGTTAAAGGAGCTCGGCGAAGCAGTCATCGTCACGAGTGACACGGAGTTGCTTGACCAAGCAGAAGCACTCGTCTTACCGGGTGTCGGTGCCTATGCACCGGCAATGGAGCGCCTGAAGGAAACGGGACTCGTCGACTTCTTAAAAGAACAAGCCGAAAAGAAACCGTTCCTCGGGATTTGTCTTGGGATGCAACTGCTCTTTGAATCGAGTGACGAAGATGGACTGACGGAAGGTCTCGGGATTTTACCGGGAACGATCGAAAAATTACCGAATGACGTCCGCTTACCACACATGGGTTGGCACCAACTGACGAACCACGGCGAAGCGGTCTATTTCGTCCACTCGTACGGCGCTGTTTGTGACCCAGAATGGATCGTCGACGCGGTTGAATACGGACGTCTTGTTCCGGCAATCGTTCAAAAAGGACAAGTCACTGGGATGCAGTTCCACCCAGAGAAGAGTGGCGAAGTCGGACTGAAACTACTGAAGGAATGGAGAGAGACGACATGCAACTCTACCCAGCAATCGATTTAATGAGCGGACAGGCCGTACGCCTGAAGCAAGGAGATTTTGACCAACAGACATTCTTCGGTGATGCGTTGACGATTGCGAAGCGCTTCAAGGAAGATGGTGCGACAGCGATCCACTTGATCGATCTTGATGGCGCGAAAGCCGGCGAACCGTTGCACTTGAGCTTGATCGCCGACATCAAAAAGGAGACCGGTTTGTTCGTCGAAGCTGGTGGTGGTGTCCGTAACATCGAAACCGTCGAAGCATACGTCGGTGCCGGGATCGACCGGATTCTCGTCGGCACGGTCGCCCTAGAAGACGAAGCATTACTCGAGCAGATGATTGCTCTCGCTGGTGATAAACTGGCTGTTGCGTTAGATGCAAAAGAAGGTATCGTTCAAACACGCGGCTGGCTCGAAGCGAGCGGTTGGACGCTCGAAGAAGCGATGACGCACCTGATCGGTAAAGGCATCAAGACGTTCCTTTATACAGACATTTCGCGTGACGGAATGATGATGGGACCGGACGTTGATGGACTCGATCGTTTAAAACGGGAAGGGGTCGAATTGATTGCTTCCGGTGGTGTGACGACAATCGATGACGTCGCGCGCCTCAAAGAAATCGGGATGGACGGAGCGGTCGTCGGTCGGGCGTTACTCGACGGATCACTCGCCTTAAAAGAGGTGTTACGCGTATGTTGATGAAGCGGATCATTCCCTGTCTTGACGTCAAGGAAGGACGTGTCGTCAAAGGGGTCAAATTCCAAAACTTACGTGATCTTGGTGACCCGGTCGCCGTCGCGAAATACTATTACGAGCAAGGGGCGGACGAACTCGTCCTGCTCGATATCTCAGCAACGCAAGAAGGGCGCGAGACGATGCTTGATATCGTCGAACGCGTCGCGGAAGTCATTTATATGCCGTTTACGGTCGGTGGCGGAATCAAGACGATCGAAGACGCGAAACGCTTGATTCGTGCCGGGGCTGACAAAGTTTCACTCAACTCATCAGCGCTTCAAAATCCACAACTGATTCAAGAAGTCAGCCGCCTGTTCGGTGTCCAAGCGACGGTCGTCGCAATCGATGCGAAGCAGACGGGCGACTCGTGGGGTGTCTTCTCACACGGTGGAACACAACCCGTCGGACGTGACGCGATCGAGTGGGCACAGGAAGCTGTCGCGCTTGGTGCCGGCGAATTACTCGTTACGTCAATGGACGCTGACGGCACAAAAGACGGCTATGATCTCGCCTTGATCCGTCGTCTGCGTGAAGTCGTCAACGTGCCGATTATTGCTTCCGGTGGAGTCGGAACACTTGATCACTTAGCGGAAGGATTGGAAGCAGGAGCTGACGCAGCCTTAGCTGCTTCGATCTTCCATGAAGCAACATACACGATGCCGGAAACGAAAGCCTACCTCAAAGAACGGGGAGTCGAAGTCCGATGACGACATTGAATTTTTCAAAAGGACTCGTCGCTGCCGTCGTCGTCGACGAGCAGACGAACGATGTCTTGATGGTCGGCTTCATGGACCAAGCCGCCTATGATAAGACGCTTACGACCGGTCTTGTCACCTTTTTCTCGCGGACGAAGAATCGTCTTTGGACGAAAGGGGAGACGAGCGGGAATACGCTTGAGCTCAAACGGATGTGGATCGACTGTGATCAGGATAGTCTTTTGATCACGGTCAAAGCGAATGGTCCGACATGCCATACCGGAAATCGCAGTTGTTTCTATACGGAAGTGGAGGTGCCCGATGTTATACGAACTGGAACAGACCGTCAAAGCGAAGATTGACGCGAAAGAAGCAGAATCCTATACGAACTATTTGATTGCTTCTGGATATGAGAAGATCGCGAAGAAGTTCGGCGAAGAGGCATTTGAAGTCGTTCTCGCTGGTAACGATACGTTAGCAGAAGAGACAGCAGACTTGTTGTATCACTTAACGGTCTTGCTCGCTGAGCGCGGTGTCTCATTCAAAGAAGTCGAAGCCGTCCTTAACGAACGTCACGGTACAAAATCGACGTTCAAGGATCGCCCGGATATTGAACAATGGTAAACGACATCCACATCGCCTAGGCGGTGTGGATTTTTGTATAAGCGGGAAAAGACAAACAGATGACGGTTGTCATCAAATCGACAGAATCTTTCGATAGGCACGCTGTTGCTTCAGAGCGTATAATCAAAGTGTTAGTCTTGTGTCATTAGAAAGTAGGTGTTCGGTTGGTTACCAAAAAAGAACTTAAGCAAACGATCAAGCAACAATCGAAAGAAACGATCGAAGAGCTACTCGCGAAAGGTGACTCCTTGAAAGAGGAAGTCGCCAGTGCCATTACACACGGATTGGGTGTCATTTTCAGTATCGTCGCGCTCGTGATGTTGATCCTGCAGGCGACGAAATCCGGCAGCGCTTGGAACGTCACCGCTGTCAGTATCTTCGGGGCAACGATGATTCTCCTTTATCTGTTCTCGACCTTGATGCATTCGCTGATGCATACGAAAGCAAACAAGGTTCTACAAATTTTAGATCATGCTGGCATCTATCTCTTGATTGCTGGTAGTTATACACCATTCGCCTTGATCACACTCCGTGGTCCGCTCGGTTGGACATTGCTCGGGATTGTCTGGGGTGTCGGGACGCTCGGTATCATCTGGAAGCTTTATTCGACCGGTAAATATGTCTGGATCTCGAATGCGTCTTATCTGATCCTCGGCTGGTGTTGTCTGTTTGCGATCAAGCCGATCTATGAAGCACTCGGGTTACAAGGATTCTTATTGCTCCTCGGTGGTGGACTCGCGTACTCTCTCGGCGTCATCTTCTACGTCTGGGCACGCTTGCCGTATAACCACGCGATTTGGCATCTGTTCGTCCTTGCGGGCAGTGTCCTGATCTTCCTCTCGATTTTCTATTACGTTGCTCCGGCGACGATGTCATGAAGAAATTACGGCTCCGGGACTGGCTCCCGCTCACGCTGTATTTTATGTTTGGACTTGGATTGCTCCTGTACTTCCGGATGTCGGGAATGCTGGAGCAATTCGACATTCAAGCATTATCGGATTGGGTACGGGATCAAGGTCTGACCGGGATGTTGCTTTACGTACTCGCTTACACGATTCGACCACTCGTCTTTTTCCCAGCAAGTCTGTTGACCATTTTTGGCGGTTACACGTACGGTCCATGGCTCGGGACACTACTTGATGTTATTGGTGCTGGTACGGGTGGATTACTTAGCTTTTGGATCGCCCGGTTGCTCGGTCGCCGTGGAGTTGAGAAATTGATTGGCAAAGGGAAGCTGAACGTACTCGAC
>NZ_WBYY01000142.1:0-8857 GCF_048985645.1 Exiguobacterium sp. A1_3_1
TGTGTATAAGAGACAGGACCGGGAGACCGACCGTGATCATCGCCGTTTGACGATTCAAGTCGCGGGCTGCTTCCGTGACGCCGATGATTGCCATTCCGGCAACGATCGGTGCGACCATCGCATAACCGACGGCGACGGGGATTTTAGCAATCAACCCGACGAATGGTGTCACGATACTGAGGAAGAGGCACGTGATGTTCGCATAGACGAACGCTTTGCGGTCCGTGTTATCTGTTGAGGCAATGAACCCAGCCGTTCCGGAAATGGCGACAGGACCGACCGTACCGAACAGACCAGCGAAGAGTTGTCCGATACCAGCCGTGATACCAGCTGTTCCGACTTGTCCTTTGACGGTTTCACCACGCTTGGCACTGATGATCCGTTCGATGACTTTGATGTTTGCTAAGACGTTTGTCATTAACAACAACGAGATGATGAGAGCTGTCGGTAATAAGCTCCAGTCGACATGAATACCGCCGAACGGCAACAAGCTCGGTAAAGTGAACAGTGGACCGTCGAAGCTTGGCATCTCGGCACGACCAATCAATGCAAACATGCTCCAACCGACGAGTAACGTGATTAATAAAGCGTACTGGCGTAAGCGATCGCTTCGTTCTAAATAAAGTGAGATCAAGACCGTCAGAATCGAGATGACGGCAGGTAATACTTGAATTCGTCCATCCTCGATATTGAGTAATCCTTTCATGACGGATCCGGACAGCTGTGCCGACAGCAACAGCATGTAGACTCCGATGACTTGCGGTGTAAAAAGGGGGACTAAGCGCCGTAAGACACCCGTCATCGTCAAGACGATACAGATGATACCGCTGAGTAGGAGTAAGAATCCAAGCGACTGTAATGTGTTTGAATAACTGCCGTACAATGTGACACCAATCGACGAATAAAGAGCAAATACACCCCACCAAATTCCAGCAGGACCTTCCATGATCGGTAGACGGTGTCCGAGCAGGACTTGAAAGAGACTTAAGATGGCAAATACGAATAGACAACGAGATAAGAAGGAAAGCGTCTCGGCACCCGAGAGTTCAAACGATGCTGCGATGGCAAGGGGCGGGGCAATGTTAGTACAGATGATGAATAAAAACCATTGAATCGTAGACACAAGGGTACGCGGCAAAACGTGAATCTCCTTTCGAAAAAACAATATTGGTTTCATCTTAAACCAATTCATGAAAAAGCGATAGGGATGCTTACAATGACTGAAAATTCTAATATTTGTTTTCATATGTGATTTAACACATAATATGGGGTATAACGGTAACGGGAGGGAATGAAATGAAAAAATGGAGTATAAGAATCATTGGAACGATTGCTGCGCTGTTGGCACTGCTCGTATTTGCCTTCATGATCTGGGCGCAGTTCGATTATGATGCATCTCCCCAAGCGATATCTTACGTGGAGACAGCTACACCACGTGAAGTGACATTTGGAAAAAAGACGAGTGACGTTGGATTCATCTTTTATCAAGGGGCAAAAGTTGATGCAGCGGCCTACAGTTATTACGGCAAGCAACTAGCGAAAGACGGGCACTTCGTCGTCATCCCAAAGCTACCGTTTCGGATTGCGTTGCTTGACTCAAGCGAAGGACTCGATATCATCGAGGATTATCCCCAAGTCAAAAAATGGTATCTGATCGGGCATTCGCTCGGTGGAAGCGCAGCTTCGACGATCGTCGAACAACATCCGAAAATTAAGGGGATCGTTTTCCTCGCGTCCTATCCGATTGATTCGATTGATGTGCCCTCGTTGACGATTTATGGTGGACGAGATGGTGTCTTACCAGTCGCTGATATCGAAAAAAGTAAACAGGACGTTCGAAAAGATGCGGTATTCCATGAAATTAAGCAAGGGAACCATGCGAACTTTGGTATGTACGGTCGACAAAAAGGGGATAACAGCAGCCCATTAACGCCAAAAGAACAACAGGACGAGTCGTTAGATGAAATCAAACGATTTATCGATACACCTTAATCAATTCTCTTAGTGAATAAACGACTCATCAATCAAATGAAAAGGATGGAGAGATTCTGGCACTGGGTCCGGAATCTCTCCATCCTTATTTCTACTGAGTTATCGATTCAACTCAAGCGATGAGCGACTTCGTCGAGCGTTGGCAAAGCAGCCATCGCTCCTTTGACGGAAGCAGCAAGTCCGCCTGAAATCGCTGCGAATCGACCGATGTCGCGAAGTTCATCTTCAGACCAATCAAACGAAAAATCGCGTAACGCACACTGGTAGAGTAAACCGGACATGAAGGCATCTCCAGCTCCTGTCGTATCGATTGCGTCGACCGTAATCGCATCGATGACAGCCATCGCACGATCCGTATAGAGAATCGATCCTTCACTTCCTCGCGTGATGGCAAGAAGACGAATCGGATATTCAGCTAACAATTCAGCAGCCCCGTCATCAAGATTCGTTTGTCCAGTTAGAAACGTCAATTCTTCCTCAGCAAGTTTGACGATTTGTGCATCCGGTAGGACAGACCGGATCGTCGTCCGCGCTTCGTCAAGATTCGGCCATAACGACTCTCGTAAGTTCGGATCGTAAGAGACTGGTACTTGGTGCGCTTTTGCACGTGCGATGGCTTTTCGTGTCGCGTTGACGGATTCTCCAGTAATCAAAGAGATCGAACCGATGTGTAATAAATCGACGGACGTGAAATCCTCCGGTACATGTGTTTCGTGGAATTGCATATCAGCGCGCTCCGCATTGATGAACTCGAACGACCGCTCTCCATCCTGACCGTTTGTAACGAGCACAAGTCCTGTTTTTTGCGTCGAATCGTGGACGAGATGATCGGTACGAACACCATAATGATGTAACGTATCTTTCAAGAAGTGTCCCATCGAATCATCACCGACAGCTCCAAGAAAATAACTATCAGCGCCTAATCGAGCGAGTCCGACAGAGACATTGGCAGGAGCACCTCCAGGATTTTTTTGAAACGTCATGTTTTCAGCATCAAGAGGAATCAAATCAATCAATGCTTCCCCTAAACTAAAGATTTTCATACGTAGAACTCCTTTCAAGATCCGGACGAATCCGTTCGATGTGTAAAGCCATATAGCCGATTTCTGATTCAGGTACACGTGTATCGAGTTCGACAGTCAACCAATTGCCCATTTGACTCGCACAGGCATAAGCCTCAGCATAACGTGTTTTGACGGCAGATAAAATCACATCATCCATGTCGTGTAAGGTTTCTCCTTGTTCAATCCGGGCGAGGACCAATTTCATGTGCGTAAAGAAACGATAATACGTCATCGATGAGGTCTCGATCGTTTGTCCAAAAAAGACTTCGATCTGTTCACGTAGTTCATTGAGTAACGTAACCGTCTGCAACGCAGTGGCCATATTCGGATGCGTTTGGCGTGCATTGTATAAGTGAAGCGCGATGTTCGCAGCTTCTTCTTTCGGTAGCGTGACCTGTAAGGCACGCTCGATCTCAAGAACTGCCCATTCTCCAATCGCATACTCCGGTCCATACAAAAGGCGAATCTCTTCTGCCAATCGATTATGCACGACGAGTTGTTCACGTGCTAATCGTACGGCATGAGCAAGGTGGTCCGTCAGACTGACGTGAATATAGTCATGAAACGGCGTTTGGAGCTCACCTTCTGCATGTGAGATGATGCGTTCCGATAAATCAATGATCTCAAGTGGTGTCGTTGTCAGAATCTCTTTGAACTGTTCTGCATTTTCAAATGAAGGGATGAACATTTTTTCGATCTTCGTCGCTTGAATCGGATCTTTTTTCTTTTTTCCAAAAGCAATGCCTGGTCCCATGACGATGCGTTCCTGTCCATTTTCTTTGACGACAACAGCGTTGTTATTGAGGATCTTATGAATAATCAGCCTGACGTCCTCCTTTCCGATCTTTTCTTTTATTATAAAGCGAACTTCAGCGCTTTGCGAACCGACAAATGCGACCACCGAGCCCGAGGACTCGGTTTGGTCGCATGAAGGATTAAGCAGCAACGTCCGTTTCTTTTTGTTTCCGTGCATCGAGACGCATTAAGACGACAGTCGAGATGAAAGCAGTGACGACTGCAATGGCGAACCCGACGAGATAGTTGATCAAGTTTGACGCACCGAGTGGCGCGACGATCGCAATCATCGGAATTCCAGTTAATCCATAAGCGTTCGCAGCGACTTGTGTCAAGACGACATAACCGCCACCGATCGCACCACCAATGGCACCACCGATGAATGGTTTTCCAAGACGTAAGTTGACACCGTAGATGACGGGTTCTGTGATTCCGAGAAATGCTGAGAACGCAGACGGTAGGGCGAGTGCTTTGAGTTTAACGTTCTTCGTCAAGAAGTAAACGGCAAGTCCGGCACCACCTTGAGCGACATTCGCCATCGACCAAATCGGTAAGAGGAAGTTCTTTCCGATACTCTTATCTGCAAGTAATCCTGCTTCAATAGCATGGAAACTATGGTGCATCCCTGTGATGACGATTGTCGAATAAAGTCCACCGAAGAGAAGACCGGCGACGACTGAGAACTGTTCATAGAAGAAGACGAGTACGAATGAAATGCCTTTTCCGAGTAACGTTCCGATCGGACCAATGACGATCAATGCCAGGAATCCAGTGACGAGAACCGTAACGAACGGTGTCACGAGTAAGTCAAGCGTTTCGGGTGTCCGTTTCCGGACTTGTTGTTCAATCTTTGCCATGACCCAAACGGTTAAGAGAACCGGGAAGACCGTTCCTTGATAACCGATCAACTCGATGTTCATTCCGAGGAACTTCATGACTTCCGGATCGCTATTACCGAGCGTCCAAGGGTTTAAGAGGGACGGGTGTGTCATGATCCCCCCGATGACGGCACCGAGGTACGGGTTCGCACCGAATTCACGGGCTGCCGAGAAACCGATCAGGATCGGTAGGATGATGAAGGCAGAAGACGAGAACATATCCAGTAGTTGGACGATCGGTGAATCACCGTCAACCCAACCGAAGGCCTTGATCATACCGAGTAATCCCATCAAGAGACCGGCTGCGACGATTGCCGGAATGAGTGGAACGAAGACGTTCGAGAGCGAGCGGGCAAGACGGGCGAACGGATTTAATTTTTGCGATGCAGCCTTTTTAACGTCAAGTGGTTCTTCTCCATCGACCTTTACACCGGCAAGTGGTGCAAACGCAGCAAATACCTTGTTGACGGTACCGGTTCCAAAGATGATTTGGTATTGACCAGAACTTGAGAAGGCGCCGCTGACACCATCTAAGTCTTCAAGTGCTGCTTGATCGACCTTTGATTCATCATGCAAGACAAGACGTAAACGCGTCGCGCAATGAGCAGCAGTGATGATGTTCTCGCGTCCGCCGACGAGTTCAAGCACACGTTTAGCAGTTTGTTGATAATCCATCGGAAAAGTCCTCCTTTTTCATGAAACGTGCTGAATGAGACAAAAAAAGGCAAGACCGAACAACACCTCTCCTAAGGAGGTGTCATTTCGGTCTTGCCAGCCGTACTGTCACAATCCGCACTATTGATTTGATTTCATCTTAAAGGAGGAAAGAAAGCGTTGTCAATACTTAATGTTCATTTTTTTGAATCTGAATATCGACCTCAACACCGTAGTGGTCTGAAACGACGGGACCGTGAATCCCATCAAACACGACACCGACGCGTTCAACGTCAATTTTCCGATTCGATAAGACGAGATCGATCCGCAATCCTTGTTGATTGTCTTCCCATCCATCGATGTTGCCATTGATCGTCTCAATTCCGACCGTTTCCTTAGCTAGCAGGAAGACGTCGTGTAATCCCCGTTGCATCATATAGTCATAACCTGTATTTCGTTCTAAGGCATCGTTGTTGAAATCACCGAGGAAGAATGTCCATTCGAGTGGATCCATCCGAGCCATCAAATGATTGAATTGTTCCTGGAACGGTTCGACTTCATCTGCCCACCAGCCAAGATGGCATGTATTGAACGTAATCGGTGTACCGTCGACTTGGATTGTCGCACGGACGATTTTTCGCGATTTCCAATCGAATGTATCTTGACTGCGGCTGACATAATAACTGTCCGATTTTAAGATTGGATGTTTCGTCAAAAGAGCGAGTCCTTCTTCATACTTATCATAGCCGATATGAGCAAAATCCCAGACGAGGGAGTAGGTTTGACCTTGTTCTTTTAACGCTTGCTGGATCAAATAGGCAAAGTTATCGTTGCGCACATCGTCATAGACGATCGGTGTGTCCATCAATTGACTCACTTCCTGCAACGCAATGACATCATAATCTTGAGCAAGAATTTGTTGAACGATCTGGTTTAATTTTTCGAGTGGCTGTTCTTCCTGCCATGAATGACAGTTTAGTGTGAGTAGACGCATGAGTGGTCCTCCTGATTTTTCAAATAAGAAAGGTGAAACTCTTATAAAAGAGCTTCACCTTTAGGTAGTTCCCTAATCTCGCAGGTTTATGCGCCGATCCGGTCTTGGATATCTGATTTTAAGATATCGGCTTTTGGACCGTAGATGGCTTGCACGCCATTGTTCTTAAGGATCAGACCAAGTGCACCGTTTGCTTTCCAGTCTGCTTCTTTTGCAACAAGCGCTGGATCTTTGACAGTGACACGAAGACGCGTCATGCAGGCATCGACGTCCTCGATGTTTTGCTGTCCACCAAGCAAATCGATGATTTGTGAAGCTTGCGAACCGTCGGCAGGAGCTGATGTCGCAGCAGCCTCACCTGAAGCTTCAGTTGTAGATACGTTGATATCGTCCAGATAGTTCCCGTTACGACCTGGTGTCGCATAGTTGAACTTCTTGATGACGAAACGGAACGTGAAGAAGTTCAAGAAGAAGAAGAACACACAGACACCGATGAAACGAATTAAATCACCAATTAATCCAGCTTTTGCAATCAATGGAATCCGCGTCAAGAGTTCGATCGCACCGAATGCGTGAATCCGAAGATGCATGACATCTGCTAGTGCGAAAGCAACACCCGTGAGCACAGCATAGATGACGTAAAGAACAGGAGCGATGAACATGAACATGAATTCGATTGGCTCCGTGACACCTGTCAAGAAAACTGCAAGTCCAGCAGATAAGAAGACAGGTTTGTATGCTTTCTTCTTATCTTCATCAACTGACATGTACATTGCGACAGCGATACCGATCAATGAAGCAAGTGATGTGACGACTTGTCCTTCTTTAAAACGAGCAGGAACGACACTGTTGATTAAGTCATTGTATCCTTGTGTGTTACCGGCTTGTTTTAAATTAACGAGGTCAGTGATCCAAGCTAACCAAAGCGGATCTTGACCAGCAACCGTCGATCCTTGAGCAGCACCTGTCAGGATTTTGTACGTTCCACCGAGTTCCGTGTAGTTCATCGGGACAGTCAACATGTGATGAAGACCGAACGGAAGTAATAGACGCTCGAGTGTACCGTATACGAACGGTGCAATGATCGGTGCAGAATCACGTGAAGAGGCAATCCAGCGACCGAAGTCATTCAATAAGCCTTGAACGAACGGCCAAACGAGTGATAAGGCGAATGCTGCAACGACTGATCCACCAATGACGACGAATGGTACAAAACGTTTTCCGTTGAAGAATGCAAGCGCATCTGGCAATTTACTGAAGTTATAAAATTTATTAAAGAGAACGGCACCAAGGAAACCAGAGATGATTCCGACGAATACTCCCATGTTGAGAGCAGGTGCCCCTAAAACTGAAGTGAAATAATCTTTTACGATGAGCTCAGAACCAAGCAATGAATCGACCGTTGCTTTTGGGTCCGCGATCATGTCAGCGTTGACACCGAAGATAGCTCCTGTGACACGGTTGATCAAAATGAAGGCGAGTAACGCTGCGAACGCACCACCAGCACGTTCTTTTGCCCATGACCCACCAATCGCGACGGCGAATAAGACATGAAGGTTCGTAATGATGGCCCAACCTAAATCTTCAACGATTCGAGCAATCGTTTGCATTAACGCGATATCGCCTCCATACATGCCGATCAGTTTCCCGACCGAAATCATGATTCCTGCAGCAGGCATAACCGCGATGACGACCATCAAGGCTTTACCGAGTTTTTGCCAAAAATCGAACGAAATAGCATTTTTCAAGATCATTCACTCCTTTTGTATCTCTTTTTCTCTAATATGTGTGTAAGAACAGTGCAATAATGTAAGCGATTAATGCAACCGTTTGCATATAGAATTGTAAGCGATAACTTTTTAAAAAGCTAGTGTTTTATAAGAAAAATATTTGAAATTTTATTTTGATTAAAAATTGATAGTTCGGAAAGGTATTCAGATTTAAAAAAAGTGGGAATAAGACTACAGTGAACGTTGTCTAGTTTTAAAAGAAGAAAGGATGTTTGAAGCGGATGAAAGAAGGGATTCAACCGATCGGACAGTACGGACAGCGGATTCGTACGTTACGAGAACGTCATCAGTTAGATCAAAATACATTAGCAGAGTTAACTGAGACGACACCTGAGATGATCCAGCGTATAGAAAGTAGCATTGCCCATCCCTCATTTTCAATGATTGAGCGACTGGCCCGTGTCTTACATGTCCCTTCGGATCACTTAATTCGGCATATCTGGCCACCTGAGGTCATCCGTCAGCAGGATAGCACGTCCTTGATCGACCTTCCATCTAGTTGATGGGCATCAAAAAGGAGGAACAAAGGGATTTCTTCTTGTAGATTGTAAACAAATGGGCTGACTCAAAAAATGACGCGTCTTTTCACGCCCTTTCCTCAGGCGAGACACAAGCCAGTTTTCCCACTCTATTCGAGCAGAAAAACGGGTCTTGTTTGTCTCTGACAGCGCAAAATCGCGCTTTTCCTGT
>NZ_WBYY01000143.1:0-8656 GCF_048985645.1 Exiguobacterium sp. A1_3_1
ATGGCGTGAAAAGACGCGTCATTCTTTTTTGAGTCAGCCTCTTTTCATGGAGTCCAAACCTGTTATGCTGAAACTTTTTTGGAGAACCATTCGTATTGCCTACCGTAAGCCATTTTTTAGTAGAGAGGTCGTACGGTATGATCAAACGCACGTTTAACAAACGAAACATCAAATGGATGGTCGGTGGGGGACTAGTCGCTTGTGTCGCCTTCTGGTACAGTGTCGGTATTTTCGTCAATAAAGGGGAACGGCCACTCGCTGATGGGACGTCACCGTATGTCATCGTCCTCGGTGCGGGTGTCAAAGGAGAAAAACCGTCGCAAATCCTACATAACCGGATTCAGGCAGCTGCGGCATATGGGAAACAACATTCAGAAGTCCGCTTCATCTTGAGCGGTGGACAAGGTCCGGATGAAGATATTTCAGAAGCAGAGGCGATGCGTCGCGGGATGGTGGCATCTGGGATTGCTGAAGAGCGGTTGATCCTTGAAGCCGACTCGACATCAACAACGGAAAATCTACAATTTTCAAAAGCGTTGTTGCCAAAGGACGTTCGTCGCGTCTCGATCGTCACGTCAGACTTTCATCTGTACCGTGCGCGACAAGAGGCGAAACAACTTGGTTTACAGACAGATGCGATTCCGGCTGAAACGCCACTTTCAGGAGTCCTTCGATTTGGAATGCGCGAACGCGTTGCGATCGTTGTTCAATTCCTACGCTAAAAACCCCGACATGCTGAACATGTCGGGGAGAAAGAAGAAGTGCATTGAATGATTAGATGCCTTCACCTTTATGTTTTTCCTCAGAAGATTGAGAATCATTTGCTTGTTTGTCGGAAGCATCATGCTCAGCAGGTGGTTCTTCTTTGCCGAGTGCGACATCCTTCGCTTCGACGACTTTATTGCTGATTGCATTCAAATCACCTTTCGTCTCATTTACTGTCTCTTTCACCGTCGAGGCATCTGATTTCACCGTTTCAAGCTCTGTGTTCACTTTGTCATAGACATTTTGAACGTCAGATGCGACTTCTTGAATGATGCTTGAAGCACTCTTCACTTGATTGATGACTTGTGATGCTTTACCTGACGGATCTTCCTTAATAGAAGAAGCGAGGGTAGAGACGGAATCTTTCGCTCCCCGTAAACTCTGTTTCGTATTTTGGCGAGACGAAGAACTAAGTAGCGTCAATAGACCGCCGACAAGGGCACCGAGCAACATTCCTGTGACGAGATTGATTTGACGACCTGATGATTCTTCCTGATCGAACTGGCGATTCGGATGTTCTGCGTGTGTTGCGTGTGGATCATGTTGAAGCTTCGGTTCCATGATGAACACTCCCTTGAGATAATATTTGACCATGATATGGATATACCCTTGTGACTGAATCAAAAACATCTAAAAAAAACATGTATTTGAAATGAAACAAAAAAAGACCACCGTGATATGATGGTCTAAGAGGTTCATTTGTTGAATGAATCATCATCTTTTTCGTGACGAAGTTTTCGGTTGATTTCATCATAATCGATTTCGATATCATCTTTGTTGCCCTTGTAGCCATATCCTTTTGAAATGACGATAATCGAGGCGACCAAGACGAATACGATGATGAGAATGGAGACGACATATAACCACATAGTCCACTCCTCCTTTCGTTCACTTTCTAGTATGACGGAAAACGCAGCTTCCGTCTAAACGAAATTGTAGGTTGTGTGCTAAACTGATGTCAGATAAACATGTTAAACGGAACGAGGTGACGGCGTATGAGTATTTTGGTCGTAGATGATGAGTTAACGAATTTAATGCTCCTAGAGCGATTGTTAGAAAATGAAGGCTATGACGTCGTCAAGGCGATGAGTGGGGAAGAAGCAATCGAATTGATGGAGGATCCGTTATTCATCGAACAGTTGGACGTCGTTCTCCTTGACGTCGAAATGCCAGGAATCAGCGGAATCGAGGCGACACGTTTGATTCGAAAACGGTTTGGTCTTGATGAATTACCGATTCTGATCGTTTCCGGGCGATCAAACGAGGAAGATATCGTTGATGGACTAAATGCAGGAGCATCGGATTATACGACGAAACCGATCCGTAAAACGGAATTGCTCGCGCGAGTTCGTAACGCGATTGGTCTGAAGCAAGCAATCGATGCGCGAAAACGATATGAAAAAGTATTACAGGAAGACTTTGATTTGGCGCAAAAACTGCAACAGAGTGTGCTCAGTGCGAATATCGAAGACGATGAGATCCGCATCATGGCGACGTATATCCCTTCTAAAAAGCTCGCGGGAGATATGTACGCCTGGTACCGCATCTCTCAGAATAAATACGGCATCATCTTGTTTGACGTCATGGGACACGGTGTCTCTTCTGCGCTGATCACGATGGGAATGAGTTCGATTTTGTTCGAACTCGTGCACCGGATTGGTGATCCAGCACAAGTACTTGAAGAATTGAATCAGCAGATGAGTCGTTTGTTCCCAGGAGACGAGACAGAAATCTATTTCACTGCCGTTTACCTCTATATCGACCTAGATGAGATGAAGCTCAGCTATGCGAACGCAGGGCACCCACCTGGTTTGTTACGCATGAATGATCAAATCATTCCGCTTGAGAATACGGGACTTCCTGTCGGTATGTTCGAAGACTCGACGTATTCGAGCAAGACGATCGACATCGTCTCACCAGGATGTGTTTACTTGTACACGGATGGTTTCATGGAACTCTACAGTAAAGGCATTGATGAAGGAATCCATGCCATCCAGAATCTGATCGAACAACAAGGACCGAACATCCATCAGTTGATTCAACCGGATCAGAGCGATGAAGCGGATGACCTATGTCTCGTGACGGTCGAGATTAACTAAAGCGCAATAGAAAAAGACTAGGTAGCAGATACTTCCGCTACCTAGTCTTTTTTGTATGAAACCATACAAGGTCTAGAAAAACCTTCTCCGCCATAGGATAAATGCTGCAAGGCCTGAGAAGAAAATCATCATACCGAAGACGATCCAGAAACCAATGACTTCACCTTCCCACGGAACATGAACGTTCATCCCGAACATTCCGGAAATCATCGTTGGGATCGAGATGACAATCGTAATCGAAGCAAGGAACTTCATGACGAAGTTGACATTGTTCGAGATGACGGAACCGAATGTATCCATCGTCGAACTGATGATATCTTTATAAATTTGTGCCATTTCCATTGCTTGGCGGTGTTCGACGAAGACGTCTTCGAGTAAGTCTTCGTCATCTTCGTGCTTCTCGAGACTCGGTGTCTTAATGATCCGGTCGAGGACACCATCGTTCGATTTCAAGGACGTCATGAAATAGACCAATGATTTTTGAAGGTTCATCAATTGAAAGATTTCTTGATTTCGCATCGAACGTTGAAGTTCTTCCTCAAGTTCGTCCATACGACGATCGATTTGACGCAAGAAACGTAAATACGAGGAACTGACTTTATAGAGAATCTGGAATACGAAGCGCGATCGGTAATTCGTCCGGAATCCTCGCAACTTACCACTTGAGAATAACGTCAGGACATCGAGCTGTTGCGAACAAACGGTGATGAAATGACGGGATGTCACGATGATACCGAGCGGAATCGTATTATAACGGCGTCCTGATGATTCTTCTTCGATGTAGGGAACGTCGACGATCATCAGTAGACCTTCTTCATCTTTTTCAAAACGTGGTTTTTCTTCCACGTCCAAAGGGTCATAAATGAAATCCTCTGGAATATTCGTAGCAGCGATGACTTGGTCGGCTTCGTCCTTTGTCGGATTGACAAGATGGATCCAGGAACCCTTCGTGAACTCCTGTATCTCGTTGACTGCCCCGGTGACATCGCTTCGATAAATCGTCAACATATTGTCTATCCCTCCTGCTCTTCACTGTCTCATTATAGAAATAGATGTGACAGCGTGTAAATGATTCTCCGATTTTTTTTTACGAAGATTAGTGATAAGATGAAAACAGAGGAGGGGAAGACATGCCTTTTTTTAATGCTAAGAAGCTCGAAGAACTTCAATCGATCGCGGGTGGGGACCATGCGTTCCTTCAAAAAATCGGAGAAACGTATATCGCGCAGTTCGATCGAAAGTTTCCTGAACTAAAAGATGCCGTCGCCAAGCAAGATGCTGAGCAAACTGAAAAGCTCGCTCACTTGCTAAAAGGTGCTTCCTATTCCGTTGCCGCTGATGATTTAGCTGATGATTTCGAACTGCTTGAAAAAGAAGCAGAATCCGGTTCAATGACCGGAACACAAGAAATCGTCGATCGGATTGAGCAATGCATGGTGGAATTCCGTGTCGTCTGGCTCGATGTGTTTACTGGAAAAAATCTTGACGCGCTGCGTTGAGCAATCGAATAGATCAAAAAAGCCGACATGCTGTCGGCTTTTTTTCTTATAAGACGTATGAATCGACCGTTTCGATCAAACGACCGATTTCCGGTTTCGTGATTTGTGCATTGACACCAACCGACTCACCTTTATGGCGTAAATCGTCGGAAATCAAGGAAGAGAAGACGATGATTGGCAATTCCGCATAACGATCATCTTCACGGAGTCGTTTCGTCAAGTGTAGTCCATCCATCTTCGGCATCTCGATATCGGTGATCAGGAGGTCACAGTTGCTTCCGTTCTCAAACGCATCAAAAGCGTCCTTACCATTGATGAACCATTTTAGACCATGGTAACCGGCTTCCTCGAGTGTTTCGATGATCAATGTCCGGAGCATTTCCGAGTCTTCGGCGATCCAGATGACTTTGTCGGACCGGTCACGGGACTGGACGCGACGCCCTTCTTCGCGGGCGAAGATATCCTTGCGTGAGAGCTCAAGTGCGATTTTTTCGTAGTCGAGCAGGATGATCATTTTGTCGCCCGTTTTGACGACACCATTCGTTAATCCCTCAATGCCACGAGCGAGTTCGTTTGGTGTATCGATCTGTTCCCATGAGATACGACGGATTTCCGTCACGGAATCGACACGCAGGACGCTTTTTTCCCCATTAAATTCACAGATGATCAATCGATCCTCGGTTGCTTCATCGTGGGGAACACCGATGACCGTCGGCAAATCGATGACTGTCATGACTTCGCCACGCAGTTCAATCAATCCTTTAACAGCATCCGGTGTACCTGGGAGTGGTGTCATCGGGAGCGGAACGATGATTTCCCGGACCTTCATGACGTTGATTCCAAACGTGTATGGTCCGCAATGGAAGATGACGATCTCGAGTTCGTTCGTGCCGGCTTCTAATAAAATATCGTGCTGATTATACATATGGTTGTGCCCCTTTCCATTACCTTCACTTCACTTCTGACTAGTTATCGGCATGCTACGCTGAAAATTCTAGTTCTGAATTGACAAAAAAAGTGTTGTAATCGCTTTCATAATATGTTAAGCAAAAAGTTTGGCATTTGTCAGACCAATTGATTACAATAAGCTATGCAGCCACACACTGAAATGAGAGAGATAAAAATAAATGGAGGTAGAGTGGAATGACTACAGCAACAACCTACACATTTTTACTAGATGGACAATGGCATGAAAGTGAATCAAAAGAGACAATTGAAATCTCTTCACCATATAAAGAGGATCTTGTCGGTCGCGTTCAAGCGATGACGAAACCGGAAGTCGATCGTGCCATCGCTTCAGCTAAAGCGGCACAAGCAGAGTGGGCAAAACAACCAGCGAACAAACGGGCTGAATTGCTTCACGCTTGGGCAACGGAACTCGAAAAACGTGCGGACGAAATCGGTGAAGTCATCATGCGCGAAGTCGGTAAAGGACGTGCAGATGGCGTCAAAGAAGTCAAACGGACAGCTGAAATCATTCGCTACACAGCGGAAGAAGGTCTCCGTTTCGACGGTCAGATGATGCAAGGGGATTCGTTCCCTGGTGGTAGCGCGAAAAAAATCGCGGTCATCAAAAAAGCACCACTCGGCGTCGTGCTTGCAATTTCACCGTTTAACTACCCAGTCAACTTGGCAGCAGCGAAACTCGCACCTGCCCTCATGACAGGAAACGCCGTCGTCTTCAAACCGGCAACACAAGGTTCGATCAGCGGTATCTTGATGGTCGAGGCACTCGTCGCAGCAGGTCTTCCAGCTGGACTCGTCAACATCGTCACAGGTCGTGGATCGGTCATCGGTGATTACTTGACGGCTCACCCAGGCATCAACATGATCACATTTACTGGTGGTACAGGCACAGGACAACATTTGTCGCGTCAATCGGCAATGATTCCACTTGTCCTTGAACTTGGTGGAAAAGATCCAGCGCTCGTTCTTGAAGATGCGAATCTGTCACTTGCGGCAGACCATATCATCAGTGGGGCATTCTCTTACTCAGGTCAACGTTGTACAGCAATCAAACGCGTTTTCGTTCTTGATCATCAAGCGGATGCACTCATCGAAGAACTCAAGACACGGATCGCGAAATTGACAGTCGGTTCACCTGAACAAGACAGCGTCGTCGTGCCGCTCATCGACACGAAATCAGCGGACTTCGTCGAAGGCTTGATCACGGACGCAACAGACAAAGGCGCAACGCTCGTCTCAGGTGGCGGACGTACGGCGAACTTGATCGAACCAACACTTCTTGACAACGTGACACGCGACATGCGCGTTGCTTGGGAAGAGCCGTTCGGACCAGTTCTTCCAATCATCCGTGTCAACTCGGTCGACGAAATGATTGCATACTCTAATGAATCAGAATACGGTCTTCAAGCAAGTGTCTTCACAGAGAACATCGATGCTGCGTTTGCAGTAGCGGATGCGCTTGAAACAGGTTCTGTTCAAATCAATGGTCGGACGGAACGTGGTCCTGACCACTTCCCATTCATCGGTGTGAAATCATCGGGTCTCGGCGTTCAAGGCGTCGGACGTAGCTTAGCTTCGATGACACGCGACAAATTAACAGTCCTCAACTTAAAATAAGTTTCTGACCGACCTTTCAATCTGCGGAAAGGTCGGTTTTTTGTGCATCCATTTCTCGCGCTTTAACGTAAGCTAGAAAACAAATGTCACCCTTTGACGCACAAAGTTTGGCGCTATAGCTTCATTCTCTCTATAATGAAAGAAAATGGACGAGAGAAAAGAGGCGTGTAGGTATGACTGTATCAGACGAAATCATCCCGATTCCGATTCCGACACCATTTCCGGTTGGAGACGTGAACTGCTATGTACTACGAACGGAAGGGGAAAACATCCTCATTGATTGTGGACCGGATACGCTTGAAGCATGGCAAACGATGCAACGGACGCTTGCACGACATGAACTTCAGGTCGAGGATTTAGATCGTGTCATCGTGACACATCACCATGCGGATCATGCTGGGATGGCACATCGCTTTTCAGAGAAAGGCATTCCCGTCTATGGACATGCGCGATTACGCCCATACTTGGAACAGGACGAGACCTTCTTGAACAACGGGGACGCATTCTTGCGTCGATTGGCGACATCGTTTGGCGTTCCGCTAGCGATTCAAGAGATGTTACCAAGTTATCAATCTGCCTTGAAATGGCTTGGTAAAGGTCAGCTTGATTTCACATTAAAAGAAGGCGACGCGATTACGCCGTCTGGGCGATACCGGGTCATCGAACTACCGGGGCATGCAAGTGACCAAATCGGAATTCTAAGTGACGATGGTGTATTGTTCGCGGCCGATCACCTGCTCGACCGGGTCGAGCCGAATCCATTGCTCGAACAACCGCAACCAGGTGATGATGTGCTCGTAAAACGTCCTGTTCTTGCGTATCTTGACTCCTTAGAAAAATTACAAAGTGAGCAGATTCGAATCGCTTACACTGGACATGGTGCTCCGATTCGAGATGTTGCGGTACTCGTCGAAGAACGATTGATGCAACGCAAGGCACGTGGTGATCAGCTCTTGAAGTATTTTACGGGAGAACATACGTTATTCGAATTAGCACAAGTGACGTATGGAAACCGATTAAAAAAATCATTCCCTCTTGTCATGAGTGAGATGAAAGCACGCCTCGATACACTCGTTGCCCGCGGTGCGATCACGGTCGAGAAACGATCAGGTATCCTCTACTATTCAAAAGCGGAGGAAGTCTAATGCAACTCATCAACCGGACGATTGTCATCACGGGTGCTTCAAGTGGACTCGGGGAAGCACTGGCGCGCACTCTGCATAAAGAAGGCGCAAACTTGATTTTAATTGCACGACGCGAGGATCGATTACAAACGTTAGCATCTGAACTCCAGGCAGACTACCTGGTCTACGATTTGGAAAAGGCGCCTGAAATTCTTGCAAAAACACTCGCAAATCGTTATGGACGGATTGATATTTTGATTAATAACGCAGGTTTCGGGGAATTCAGCTTCTTAGACGATACCTCGATTGAAACGATTGAGTCGATGCACCGGATCAACGTCTTAAGTCCCGTTCGCTTAACGAAGGCATGTCTGCCATTACTCAAAGAAGGTGGCATGATCGTCAACGTGGCCAGTCAGGCGGGGAAGTTGCCGACACCGAAATCAACGATCTATTGCATGACGAAAGCAGCGATGTTGCAGTTTTCGAACGCGTTACGTCTGGAGTTACGTCCAAAAGGCATCCACGTCATGACGGTCAATCCAGGACCTGTCTCTTATACACATCTCCGAGCCCACGAGACTAA
>NZ_WBYY01000144.1:0-8655 GCF_048985645.1 Exiguobacterium sp. A1_3_1
ACACAGACTTCTGCTATTCATACGGTCATTGAATTCATGTCGATTGGTAAACCGAACGCCGAAATTATTGAGTTAACGTTACCAATGTCCCATCCATTCATTGGAACGACGATCTCAGAGATTGATTTGCCACAAGAATTTTTGATCACTGCCATCATTCGTGATGATCAAATCATCACACCGCGTGGCGACACTGCCCTTGAAGGCAATGATCAACTGTTATTGCTGACACCAAAACATCGCATCAAAACACTGAAACGATTTTTGTTCCCACCCGCTTGAGCTTCATATAAAAAGGGAGTAGATGCTTGCCATCTACTCCCTTTTTATATGTTCACTTATTCTATTATTTCGTCTTTGTGTCTTGCGTCTGTTCCTTCTGTTTTGCTTTAGAGCGACGATAAAGGATATACCCTCCAAGAATCACGACGATTCCACCTAAGATCCACCACAACTCTTGCTCTAATCCCTTTAGCATCGATTCCGCGCGTTCTACTCCAAACCGTTCACCAACCCAAATGTAGAAGAAGGAAACTGGAAAAAGTCCAATACTTGAAGCGAGTAGATAACGTTTGAATGATAAGCCGAACAAACCACATGGAATCGAGACGACCGAGCGCACGACTGGGAAGAAGCGTCCGAACAAAGCAGACCATGTGCCGTATTTCGCGACGATGCGCTCCCCTTGCTCAATTTCTTTTTCTTTAATCAGTAACCATTTGCCGTACCGGATAAGTATCGGACGACCAGCATAACGACCTAAAAGATAAAAGACCGTCGCGCCCATTAGACTTCCTAAAAAACCGACAAGAACAGCAACTGTCCAACTGACTGTTCCGTTCGATACATATAGACCAAGTAATGGTAAGCCGACTTCTGCTGGGATCAATTCCGTACCAAGACCAACGATCATAATTCCTAAAAACAGCCAGAGATTGGATTCTCCGGCTGAGAACAACCATTCCAACATACAAGTAACCCTCCGTTCATCCTCTCGCTGGACGGAGGAGATAATAGATGATGACGACTAGTGTCGTCCAGACGCCTGTGAAGATTCCGATGATCCCGACAATGAAGAAACCGAGTGCAACGATTGAGCCTGTCCGTTTATAATCCCGCCACATCGTTCGTAAGCCCTTAATGTTAAACCAAAGAAACGCAATGAACAAAATAGGGATGAGTATCCCAACAATTAATAGAGAAGACATGCTTTCACCTCTTTCTTATTTATTGTTATCCCCATTCTATCAGGAATCGACACGTCTTTCCTCCGCCTGAGGTCGTACGAACCTAAAAAAGGGCACGCTTCCGAATCGGAGCATGCCCTTTGCTTTATAAAACATCCTGTTTTGACGCTTTCTTACTATATATATGTCAGAGCAAGTGGATGCCTTCCGCTTGAAGACTTTTACGCGTCTCTTCTGACCAGACAGAAGCTTGGACTTCGCCGATATGACGCTTCTTCAATAAGAACATCGCCATACGAGATTGACCGATTCCTCCACCCATCGTTAACGGTAGACGCTCTTCGAGTACACCTTGATGGAATGGGAATGCCAATTTATCTTCTTCTTGAGCAATCGCTGTCTGTTTCAACAACGCTTCACGATCAACGCGAATACCCATTGAAGACAATTCGAATGCTCCGATTTCTGGGTGGTGTACTAAAATGTCACCGTTGAGCGTCCAGTCATCGTAGTCAGCCGCTCGACCATCATGCTTCTCACCTGAAGCCAGTGCGCCACCGATTTGCATGAGGAAAACAGCACCATATGCTTTCGTGACTTCTGTTTCACGTTCTTTCGTCGAAAGTGTCGGATACGCATCCTCTAACTCTTGTGTTGTCATGAAATGAATCGTTTCCGGTAAGATTGCTGAAATACCATACTCCGCTTCTACTTCTTGTTCGACTTGGCGAATCGTTGCATAAATCGCTTGTACCGTTTCTTGTAAATAAGCACTCGTCCGTTGTTCTTTCGTGATGATCCGTTCCCAGTCCCACTGATCGACGTGAATGGAGTGTGTCGCATCCAGCATCTCATCGCGACGAATCGCATGCATCAACGTGTATAATCCTTCTCCCGCTTCAAATCCGTACGTATGAAGCGCTTGACGCTTCCACTTTGCAAGAGATTGTACGATTTCAAGATCTGCTGTGTGATCCAAAGCATCGAAACGAATGATTCGCTCTACGCCGTTGAGATGATCGTTGACACCGAGTGTACTTTCTACGAACAATGGTGCTTCGACACGTGTCAATCCGAGTGTTGTCGAAAAGCGTTCTTCAAAGCGTTTCTTTACGAGTGTGATCGCTTCCTGTGTGTGTTTCATCGATACGAGTGTTGTCATGGTGGTGTTCCTCCTCAATTGTGTTTTGAAAAAGAAGCCATAAAAAAGAGCCCTTCTTTCCCAAGAATATGGGACGAAAGACTCGGTTCCGCGGTACCACCCATGTTAGCAACGATGTTGCTCACTCAAAAGACGAATCACTTCATCTTCGGCCTTATGATAACGGACAGGCAACTCCGGCTACGCCTACTGACATTCGGGTTCGGGTAGCGACTCCGGGAGGTTCTTCGCATCTTGCTTCCGACTGGGCTCTCACCATCCCCAGCTCGCTATACGGTCGTACAAGGTGTTACTCTTCCCTTCAACGTCGTTGTTACAATTGAATTGAGAACATCGTACAACAGGTCGCAAGCATTTGAAAAGACTTTTTTTCAAAAAAAATAAAAGTTGTCAGATTAATCTGACGTGTGAATCATGAAAAAAGCGTTCTCGCAGAAGCGAGAACGCGCTTACAAAAATTATTTGATCGATCCACTCGTAATTCCTTGAATGATCTGTTTTTGCAAGGCAAAGAAGAACAACAATAACGGAATGATCCCGAGGACGAGTCCGGCAAGTGCTAAGTCCCACTGCTTCGTATATTGACCGAAGAAATAGAACGTCGCGAGTGGAATCGTCCGTAAATCGACGTCTCGTAACATCAGCGATGGCAGTAGGAAATCGTTCCAAATCCACAGCGTGTTCAAGATGATGATCGTGACCGTGATGGGCTTGAGTAATGGGAACACGATGCGCCAGAACACACCCCATTGTGAACAACCATCAATGATGGCCGCCTCCTCGATTTCTTCAGGAATCGACTTCATGAATCCATGGTATAAGAAGATTGATAATCCAGATCCAAAACCAAGATACATCAGAATCAATCCCCAATAACTGTTCTGCAATCCGAGATCACCAGACAATTTCGATAAGGGAATCATGATCGACTGGAATGGAATGATCATCGCCGCAACGAATAAGAAAAAGATGATCGTCGACAAGCGTGTTTTCGTCCGGACGAGTTTCCAGGCCGCCATCGAACAAAAGATGATGATGACCGCGTTAGCACCGACTGTAATGATGACGGAGTTTAAAAAGACTTTTCCGAAGTTCATGGCTTCCCATGCTTCTGAATAGTTGGACGTCATCCATTCCTTTGGTAGACCCGTTGTGTTCGTAAAGATATCGCCCTGCGTCTTGAAAGAATTCGAGACAACGTAATAAAACGGGATCATGTACAGTAGCCCCATCAATAAGGCTGCCAGTTCGACTGTTCCAAGACGGAGTGAATAACGACCTCTCGTCTTTTTAGAGCGCTTCGGTTTCTCCTCTTGCGGAGTGGGTAATGGTTGTGCTGTACTCATGCTTCCACCTCCCGTTTTTTCGTCAGATAGACTTGAGTGACTGTAATCGCTGCAACAACAACGAAGAAGATGATTGCCTTCGCTGATCCGAGTCCAAGATTATTATTCGTAAACGATTCTTTGTAAATGTTTAGAGCAAGCATCTCGGTCGATTTGAATGGTCCGCCATTCGTTAGGGATAAGTTCGTATCGAATAACTTGAAAGACCATGAAATCGTCAAGAAGAGACAGATTGTGACCGACGGCATGATCAGTGGCAACGTAATGTTCCGTAACGTCGATAGACGATTGGCACCATCGATTTTTGCCGCTTCAATCAGCTCTTGTGGCACGTTTTGCAGAGCCGCGATATAGATGACCATGATGTAACCGCCACCTTGCCAAATCGAAACAATGACGATACCCCAGAATCCTGTCCGGGCATCTCCTAACCATGGAAGTTCAAATATACTCCACCCTGTCAATTCACCGATCGATGCGAAGCCTTTGACATAGATGAACTGCCAAACGAAACCGAGGATCAACCCACCGATCAAGTTCGGCATGAAGAAAATCGTTCGTAAGAAATTACGTGTGCGAATATTTTGTGTCAATAAGAACGCCAAGATGAAACCGACGACATTCGTTAAGATGACGGCAACGACCGTATATTTCGTCGTCAACCAAAATGACTGCTGGAACTGCTCGTCACTCGTAAAGAGACGGACATAGTTATCAAAGCCGATCCAATTCAATTCTCCGGTTACACCGTTCCAATCCGTGAACGAATACATAACGCCATTGAAAAACGGTACAAGCACGATCACTGCGAATACAAGAAAGACCGGTCCGACGAAGAGCCAAAAATCAAGACCGCGTTTCCACTTCTTTTGTCCAGATGTCATTGTTTCATCCCTCCTCCACTCTACAGTACGTCTTTCTCTAACACTTGAACACGTCACCATTTGACCCATTGGGTGGAAAATATTGAACGTTTTCCTTTGGCGCGTTCGCACTAGATACGCTACTATTAGAAAAAAGAGAGATCCAATCAAAGAGGGAGTCGATACCATGGAAAAGACCATTCGTTCAGACTTAGAAATCGCACAACAAACCGTCTTACGCCCGATTCGAGAAATTGCGGACCGGATTGGTTTGCAAGAAGAGGATTTTGATACGTACGGAAAGTATAAAGCGAAGTTGACAGATGGACTGTTGAACCGATTGGCAACGAAATCTGACGGGAAATTGATCCTTGTCACAGCTATCAATCCGACAGCTGCCGGTGAAGGAAAATCAACCGTCACTGTCGGACTCGGACAGGCGTTGCATCGGGCAAACCATAAGACGATGATTTGTTTACGGGAACCCTCACTCGGTCCGACGATGGGCTTAAAAGGTGGCGCGTGTGGTGGTGGCTATAGCCAAGTTCTACCGATGGAAGAGATCAATCTGCATTTCACAGGCGATATGCATGCGATCACATCTGCTCATAATACAATCAGTGCCTTGCTCGACAATCACCTGCATCAAGGTAACATCCTTGGTATCGATCCGCGTCGTATCGTCTGGAAACGCGTTCTTGATTTGAATGACCGTGCCTTGCGCCAAGTTACGATTGGTCTTGGTGGTCCTGCGCATGGTGTGCCGCGTCAAGATGGATTCGACATCACGGTCGCTTCCGAAATCATGGCGGTCCTCTGTCTAGCAGACTCCATTTCGGATCTTGAACAGCGGTTGAGTCGCATCGTCGTCGCCTATACGTACGATCAACAGCCGGTTACAGTCAAAGATATTCAGGCATCAGGAGCTGCGACGTTACTCCTGAAAGATGCGTTCCGCCCGAACCTCGTTCAAACCGTCGAAGGAACACCAGCACTGATTCATGGTGGACCGTTCGCGAACATCGCACATGGCTGTAACTCTTTGATTGCAACGCAAACTGCACTGAAGCTAAGTGATTACGTTGTCACAGAAGCAGGATTCGGAGCCGATTTAGGTGCCGAAAAATTCTTCAACATCAAATCACGGATCGGCGGACTTCACCCGGATGCCGTCGTTATCGTCGCTACGGTTCGTGCCTTGAAGATGCACGGAGGTGTCGACAAAACGCAACTCAGCGAAGAAAATCTCGCCGCCTTAACAGATGGTCTTGCGTTACTTGAAAAACACGTCGAGACGATGAATCTGTTCGGTGTCCCTGCCGTTGTTGCCTTGAACCGTTTCTTCACCGACACGGAAGCAGAACGGAATATGATCTTGGAATGGTGTCAGGATCGTAATATTCGTGTCGCGGAAAGTGAAGTCTTCAGTAAAGGGGGAGCTGGCGGCGAAGCACTCGTCACGGAAGTCATGCAAGCTCTTGAGGAACCGAGCCAGTTCCGCCCTCTGTATCCTGACGTCTTACCGCTTCGTCAAAAGATCGAGCGTATCGCAAAGCGTGTCTACGGCGCAGCCGACGTTCATTTTGAAGACAAAGCGCTCCGCGAACTCGAACGGTGTACGGAGATGGGATTGAATGAGTTACCGATTTGTATGGCAAAAACACCCTTTTCTTTAACGGATGATCCTGCTCGTTATGGTCGTGTCGAAGACTTCACGATCACGGTCCGCGAAATCCGTCCATCGGTTGGTGCAGGGTTCATCGTTGCATTGACTGGGAATGTATTAACGATGCCAGGATTACCGGCAGTTCCTGCCGCCTTCCACATGGGCGTATCGGAAGACGGACAGGTATTTGGACTTTCTTAATGAGAGGATGAGTTACATGACGATTGATCATTCACATTGGATAGCCTCTGACGGCTATACTACGACATTGCATAGCCTCGAAGCCCACGACCCTAAAGGAGTCGTGATCGTCTTTCACGGGATGATGGAGCATGGCGCGCGGTATGAGGAATTCGCCGAATTCCTCTATGCGCATCATTACCACACAATCATCGCAGACTTACGCTGTTTCGGAACCCGAGCAGCACAGCTCGGAACACTTGGACACCTCGAGCCGAATCAAGGGTTTAAACAATTGATGCAGGATGCAGAAGAACTCGTCTCTGACATCAAAGAGCGTTATCCGACGCTACCGGTGTTCATCTTCGGTCATAGTTTTGGTTCGTTGATTGCTCGCCGAATCGGTCAAACACTCGGTCATACAGTAGCTGGAATCATCGCGAGCGGACCCCCGACAAGTACAGGTTTACTCGGTGATGTCAGCCAAAAACTCGTCGAACGTCAAATCCATCAGTTGTCAGCAATACACCCTGCTGAACGGTTTGGACAACTCGTGTTCGGACGGTATAACTTACGTTTTTTCCCAGCACTTTCTAAAAATGCTTGGCTCTCTTCGGATCCTCAATCCGTCATGCGCTATGATGCAGATCCATTGTCCGGTCAAACAGTCACGCTTGGGTTCTTCCACGAACTCTTACATGCAACGAAACTCGTCAACGCACTTGCTTCCATCTATCAGCATCCACGTCATTTACCTCTCTTATTGCTTGCTGGTGGAGATGACGCGGTCGCGTTCGACGGAAAAGGTATCCATCATTTGTTTGATATGTATAATCGTGTCCGTGTCGATGCTGTACAGCTGACGATTTATCGAGGGTTACGTCATGAGCTCTTCCATGAGTTCGAACGCATCCGCGTTTTTGCCGATATCGCGAGCTGGTTGAATAAACAAGTCAATCCTGCAGCTAAACAGTCATCTTCCCGTTCTTCTTAAGCTACATCGATCGATATAAAAAAAGGCAGCGAATCCTTGTGATCCGTTGCCTTTTGTACTTCTATCGTATCCTTCATTGAATCCAAGTCAGTGAAGAAATCATAGCTTCGATTTCTTCGATTTCAAGCGTCTCGCGTTCTGCAGAGTACGTCAATAAGACTAACCGTTCCCCGTCCGAATACGCGTAGATCCGTAAGAAGATATCTTCTTCTTTCCCATCTACTGCAAGCAACGCTTCTTTTGTTGAATTACGACGGACTTCAAGTGCTCCTGTTAGTTCGATGCCGAACTCTTCCACCAACAGATTGATTTCTTGTTCCGCCGCCTCATACGGTGTCAATTCTTCTGAATCGGACTCATAAATGGATAATTGGAGCGTTCCCATTGCATTTTCATCCGTCGAATAAAAACTGACATATGTCTCTTCTTCTTGATATTCGAATACCTTTGGATATTCTAGCGTGATCCAATGATCGACTGTGTACTGTTTCATTTGAATTCCTCCATTCGTTGTATCTCTTCAAAGCGGATACCCGTCACAGCCATACGCTCGAATTGTCGAGCGAGTTGAGCAGAGACGAACATGCGATGCGTGCGCTCATCTCGCATAAGATGATGCGGACAAATCGAATCGCTGATTCGTCGCTCTGTCAAAAAATAGACGCGTCGTCTCGGGACCGGACGGAATACATCCGTCGTATGTAGATGTTCGATCCGACTGACAGATAAGAGATTGAGAAGATAGTACGGAACCACTCCGTCCTTCGTCTCAAGATGTACCTTGAGACATTGTACAGAAAAAGGCGCGTATGCTGCAATGACGCGTTGCACACGTTCCGAGACGAGCGGCAGATCGAATGTGTTTGGAAGGACATCCGGTAGCAAATCCGCATCTTGATTGATGGAAAAAGCAAGTACACCTACGTTATGGAACCACTCTCCTATCAATAAGCGATGACGATCGAATTGATGGTGACAGATCGCCTTCCATCCTTTTCCCATCGGCTGTTCGCTCCAAACTCGCACTTCATTCACCAGACACTCTCTCCTCTACCCAACTTTACCCATATTGCAAATCAAGATTACCATTGGAAACGATTAACTAGTATTATTGTACACCGAATCTTAAAAGAAATTGCTTTTTTTCATAAAAGTTATGGAAATGCCCTCTTTGCTATGCTACTATATTTCATGTAGCCAATACGCGGGTGTAGTTTAATGGTAAAACCTCAGCCTTCCAAGCTGATGACGAGAGTT
>NZ_WBYY01000145.1:0-8540 GCF_048985645.1 Exiguobacterium sp. A1_3_1
GCTCGTACGCCGCTTGATCGAGGACGAGATCACGTCCGAGGAGATCAGCGAGCACTTCTTTCGTCAAATCATCTTCCGTTGGTCCAAGACCTCCTGTGATGACGAGGAGATCTGCCCGCTGTTGCGCCTGACGGAATGTCTCTTGCATCCGCTCACGATTGTCACCGACGACTGTGTGATAATGAACGTCAATTCCGGCACTCGCTAACCATTCGGAAAGGTACTGTGCATTCGTGTTCGCGATTTCCCCAAGAAGGAGCTCGCTTCCTACTGCGATGATTTCTGCTTTCATGTTGATTCCTCACCTTCTTGAAGTATAAGAAAAGACTGTTCGGTATGACGAACAGTCTAAATTGATCCATCTTACATGGATTTCGTAATTAACTTAATGTTTTTCGAGAAATATTCGACGCCTGAGTAGATCGTCAAGATCAAAGCAAGCCACATCGTAATATCTGCGAACGGAATGTTCCACATCGCAAAGATGATATCGTGCAACAAGTATGCCGTGATTGATGTCAGCTGGACCCATGTCTTGGCTTTCCCAGAGTTTCCGGCAGCAAGGACGATCCCTTCGTCAGATGCGACGAGACGAAGACCCGTGACTGCGAACTCTCGACAGAGAATGATGACAACGATCCATGCTGCGACGAATCCAAGTTCCACCAAGTAGACGAGAGCAGCTGCAACTAACATCTTGTCGGCAAGTGGATCCATGAATTTTCCAAAGTTCGTTACTAATTTTTGTTTACGAGCGATATATCCATCGAGCCAGTCCGTCAGTGAAGCAACAAGGAAGATGATAGCTGCAACGAAGTGTGAGACGGGAAGCTCGGCTCCCAACACATCCCACTGTCCCCAGTTCGGATCAATCGCAAGTACGATGACGAACACGGGAATTAATAAAACACGTAATACTGTCAATTGATTCGGTAAGTTCATGTAACGCCCTCCTCCTTCATTTCATATGTAAATGACATGCCATCTAAAAGAAGGCACGCCGGATTACGGCGTGGCTACTTTCTTTAGATAGATGTTTTGGACGAGAAGCGAACGGTTCAGTTTCAGTTCTTGGTCATTGACGACGATTTTATCAATCCCTTTAATCGAACCGATCCGGATGCGGATCAAGTCCGTCTTCGCGTCCTTCACGACGATCGGATTCGGATCCGATGCGTTGATGTGGTCTGGCGCGAGTGCTTTTCCTTCAAGTGATGTATCACGCACACCGACGAATGGCGACGGAGAGGCATCTTTCTTGATTTGAATCGAGACACTCATCGTATCTTTTGTTGCGACTTCATACGTGACATCTTGACCAGATGTCGACTTCGCAGCAAGTGCCTCTTTTTTAGGTTCTTCTTTTGTTTCTTCCTGTTTCGCCGGTTCTTCCTTCGGCTCTTCTTCCGTCTTCGCAGGCGCATCCGTCTCTTTACTTGGCGCGTCCCCTTGATCGATCGTGACATCATTTTGCTTCGGTGCGGACGTCTTCGCCTCTTCGTTACCGTCGAGGAACGTCTGCAGACCATAATACAAGGCAGTACCGATCGCAAAGATTAGTACGATGATGATGATATTCGGAATCCAACGCTTCGCAACGCTCTTTTTCGGAGCACTGGATTTCGAATACGTCGCGCGCCGTGACAGTTCGACGACCGGTTGTGCTTCCGGTTCCGGAAGATCACGTTTATAAGTCGTAAAGACTTCATCGACGTCAAGACCGAGTGCTTCCGCATATGTCTTGATGAAGGCCCGGGCGTAAAAGGCTCCCGGCAATTGATCATAATTGCCTTCTTCGATCGCGACGATGTAACGCTTTTGAATCTTCGTCGTCGTTTGAATTTGTTCGAGAGAGACGCCTAGCGCCTCCCGTTGTTCCTTTAAGTAGGTTCCGAGCTCGGTCATCGGTAACACACCTTCCATTTTTCATACTTATTCAAAGTTGAACCAATCATTTCCCCCATGGGAACGAGGCAGTTCAGTCACAATGATTTCTTCAGTCGTGTTGCGTAATTCAATGATGTAATCAAAATCATCCCACGTATACTCACTCGATTTGACGAACGCATCCGGATGTTCGACGATCTTCGTCGCGGGTAGACGCATGACTTCCCGCAGGATTTGCCAGTGTCGTTCATCGAAATTTCGTTGTGACACTAACGCATCGATGATGTAAACATAATCACCCGTCCGCTCGTCGTCGAACAACGATGTTCGAACCGTCTGTTTAATCAACGTCGACGATAGGAACAGCCATTTCTTATTCGCACTGACGCTCGCTGCGACGATCGACTCCGTCTTACCGACGCGTGGCATGCCGCGGACACCAATCAACAAGTGCCCATCCTGTTTACATAGCTCTGCCATGAAATCGACGAGAATCCCTAAGTCTTCCCGGACGAAGCGGAACGTCTTTCGTTCATCACTGCTTTGATCGATATAGCGCCCGTGACGAATCGCGATTCGGTCACGTAGTTTTGGTTTTCGTAGTTTGATGACCTCTATGGTTGACATCGTCTTGAGAATAGCGGCGAGTCGTGGAATTTGATCCGGTTGTTTCGTTTGGAGCAACATACCGCGTCGTTGATGATCGACACCATTGATCGTCACGATCGAAATATGTAACATTCCCATCAACGAAGCAATGTCCCCGAGTATACCGGGACGATTGACCTTTAATTCATATTCGAGATACCATTGCTCGAACTCACTCACGCGCCCATCCTCCTCTATCAATACGATTATCCATTCCTCATGTTAAATGATTTTTTGAAAAATGAAAAGCATTCCTGAACTGAAATTCCAATGCTTACATCCACGCGCCATCTATTTTAAGGATGGCTCCCGATACATAACTTGATTCAGGTTGCACTAAGTAACGGATGGCAGAAGCCACTTCTTCTACTTTTCCGAATCGACCGGCTGGGATTTCAGCGATTGCTTGTTCCTTTTCATCTTCCGAGAAAATCGCGTTCATCGGCGTATCGATCCACCCCGGCGTGATCGCGTTGATACGTCCATGCATCGGTCCAAGTTCCTTGCTGTATGCCTTGACGAATCCGAGCTGTGCCGCCTTGCATGTCGAATAGACGACCTCACCCGCGACACCTTGTTCTCCTAACACACTACTGATGACGACGATCGCAAGCTTCGACGTAAACGGTTTCGTCCGTGTCACGGTTTGGCTGATGCGCATCAACGCCTCGACATGAATTTTCCAGAGTTCGTGCATTGATGTTGCTGATTGATCGAGCAACAGACCGCTATAACTCGTTCCGACACAATGGACGAAGGCATCGACGACAGGTAATGCCGCACAAAATGCCTGCAAGTCCTTCTCGTCTGCTAAATTCGCAGTCAGGATGTGGTGCTCGCCTTGCCACTCCTCTATCATCCGTTCTAAAACCGCTTGCTGTCGATACGTCTGAAGCACCAATTCATGTCCAGCGGCAGCAAGTTGTTTTGCTGCCGCAAGACCAATGGCGCCACTCGCACCGGTGATGAGGATTCGCATCACTCGTACGGTTTGACGATTGAGATCGCCCGGTTTTCAATGGCGAACAACTCGTCGAAACGGGCTTCAATCTCTTCTTTCGTAATCGAAGCAATCAATGTCGGAAGCGTGAACAGATTCGTACCGGCAAGTGCGTGACGCGAGAACTGATTCGCAATGAATTCCGGTGAATTCAAGGCACGGAGGAATTTCCCTTGCATCATGTTCCGCTTGCGCGTGACTTCATCTTCCGTGAAGTCAGGACGCGTTTGCAGGAGTGTCTCATACGCTTGGATGAACTTGTCTGGATCCTCTGTCTCCATGCCAAACGTCGCAAAGGCGAACTCTTCCTCACTCGAGTAATCAAAGCTGAACGTATCGTCAATCAGACCGTCTTCATACAGTTCCAAATACGTCGATGATGTCTGATCGAACAAGAGGTGTAACAGCAGTTCACTCGTTAACTCACGGCGGACTTGTGCCTCGCCGCGAAGCGATTCGTCTTTGTAACCGATCAATACCTTTGGTGTCTTAACGTCGAGCTCGAGTTCAAAACGTGGACGATGTACGCCATGCGGCTCTTGACCGTAATCTCGTTCGATTGCCGGGCGATCCGTATAGTCTTTCTTCGCTTGGTTCGCCTTGATCAATGCTAGTGTCTCTTCCGGATCGATGTTTCCGACGACGAACAACACCATGTTCGATGGATGATAGAACGTACGGTAGCACGTGTACAAGTCATCGGCTGTGATTTGATTGATTGATTCCGGAGTTCCCGCGATATCGATCCGAACTGGATGCGATGCATACATCGATTCGATCAGACCGAAGAACAGGCGCCATCCCGGATTATCTTGATACATCTGGATTTCTTGCGTGATGATCCCTTTCTCTTTTTCAACGCTTTCCGGCGTGAAGTAGGGATCTTGTACGAAATCGATCAACGTCTCGAGGTTTTGTTCGATCAACGACGTCGCTGAGAACAAATACGCTGTCCGCGAGAACGAGGTAAAGGCGTTCGCAGAGGCACCGAGACGACCGAACTCTTGGAAGACGTCCCCTTTTTCGGATTCGAACATCTTATGCTCGAGGAAATGGGCGATGCCGTCCGGTACCGTGATCCATTCCTCGCCTTTTTTGAATCGTTGATCAATCGAACCATAACGCGTCGTAAACGTCGCATACGTCTTTTCGTATCCTTTTTTTTGCAACAAATAGACGGATAAGCCGTTATCGAGCTGCTCGTGGTATACCGTTTCGTCTGTATCGTGATAGGTTAGTTGTTCCATCATGCTTCACCTCGCAATAGATATACGGCATCAAGATCGATTGCCGCTGCTAATCGAACGACGTCTTCACGTGTCGCCGTTTCAATGATATGAATCTCATCTTCCAGTGTCAGTCCACGCATCTTCGAACCATTCAACCAACCAATCAGTTGACCTGGCTGATCAAGGATTTGACGGCGCGCATTGATCAACATCGCCTTCGTCTGTGTCAATTCTTCATCCGTGAACTGTCCTGCTTTCAAATCAACGAGTTGTTCCAAGATGATCTTCTCGGCACGTTCTGCTTCTTTCGTGTCGACCCCGGCATAAACATAGAGTGCACTGTTCAATGCCGCATACCGTGAAGCCGCATAATAGGCGAGACTCTCTTTTTCACGGACATTCATGAACAGTTTTGAATGCGGGAAGCCACCGAACAGACCATTGACGATTTGCATCCGAATCGAGTCAGCAGATGTCGGATCGACCGCTACCCGGTAACCAAGATGCAATTTACCTTGTTTGATCGGTTGCGTTTCACTCGACCGTTTTACACCATTGACTGCTTTTTGGGCCGGAATGTAATGACTGATTTTTTCAGAATGCGATGGCAAGAATGATAGAGCGTCTTCCATCTCCTCCTTCGTTACATGTCCGACGACGAAGACATCAATCCGGTCGTCTTCGATCATCGAACGGTATGTATCACGCAAGGATGACGGGGTGATCTGTTCGAGTTCTTCGAGTGTTCCAAGCGATGGCAACGCGACGGCTTCACCTGGTGCCATCAATTCGAGAAGACGTTGCTGTGCGTAGCGCATTTTATCGTCATATAGTGAACTGATCCGTAAGGCATGCAATCGTTTTTCTTGTTTGACGAACTGTTCACGGAAGCCACCTTCCGTCAAATCTGGATACAGCACCATTTGCTCGAGCAATTCGAGTGCTTCTTTTAACAACGACGGATGATGGACGAGTTCTCCCCGGACGACATCGAGTTGGAATGAGATGACATGCTCTTCTCCGAACTTCGACGCGTCCGCATAAAGTCCCGCATCATATAGTGTTTCAAGCGGCTCACGTAACGCTTTCATCGACGGATAAGCGGCTGTCGATTTTTCCATGATATACGGTAGGATTGCACGGCTTGTCAGCGTCTTCGCTTCTAACGGTGCTGAAAATGTGACGAGAATCGTCGTCGTCTTGAATTTGTCGGTCGGAACGAGATGGTAGCTCGTTCCTTCCTTTTTCCATGTACTAAATGACTGACTCATTGCTCTCCATCCTTTCGTTTGAATACATGCGCACTGCGGACATATTCAATATCTGCTTTTTGTTTGACGGCATTCTCGTAACGGGCTGCTGTAAAGAAGAAGTCACTGAGTCGGTTGATGAACGGTAACAAATGAGCCGCTTGAGGAACATCGATCATCGAACGTTCAACGCGACGACAGACCGTCCGTGCCACGTGTAACGTTGCAGCTGCTTCCGTTCCACCAGGCAAGATGAACTTATCGAGCGGCGGCGATAACTCCGTTAACGTGTCAATCCAACTTTCTAAATCAACCGTCGCTTCTTGACTCAAACGTGACGGGCGCGGCTCGACATACATCAAGTCACTACCACAATCGAATAGCGCGTGCTGGATCACTGTCAGTTGCTCACGCACCTCGATTGATGATGCTTTCGTCCGGGCAAGTCCGACGAAACTGTTCAATTCGTCGAGTTCTCCCATCAAGCTAATCAACCGATCATTTTTTTTGACTCTTCCACCAACGAGAGATGTTTCTCCTTCGTCACCAGACTTCGTGTAAATTTTCATGTTTCATTCACTCCTATAGCGAAAGGAAGCGACTCATAATGTTCGCTTCCCTTGTTTTTTCGGTAATCGGATCCGGAAGGTCGCTCCCTCTCCCAAGCGGCTGTCGACTTCGACTTCACCACCATGAGCTCGGACGACATTCGCCACGATCGCAAGACCGATTCCTGTACCCGTCTTGCCACGTGTCCGCGCTTTATCCGCTTTATAAAAACGGTCAAAGACGAACGGTAGATCTTCTTCTGGAATTCCGTCACCCGAATCAATGACGGATAATGTAATGTTTTCCCTATCTTCGTCAATCTTAATCTTGATTTCACCGTTCTCCGTATAACGCAGGGCGTTCCCGAGGAGGTTCGTCAAGACTTGCTCCATCTGATCAGGGTCTGCTTCAAACGCGATGTTCGGACCAGAAACCGAGAAGGTAACTTGTTTATCGCGTCCCATCTGTTTGAACTTCTTGATCACCCGCTTCGCAAAAGGTATTGCTTCGACGGATTCAATCCGTAACTCCTGATATCCCGCTTCCATTCGCGCAAGATCAAGAAGATCGTTAACAAGTCTCGACAGTCTTTGGGACTCGTCGTAGATGATCGATGCGAATTCCTTCGTCGCCTCGTCACTTTCGGTCATGCCATCGACAATCGCTTCTGAGTACCCTTGCAACATGACGAGTGGTGTCCGCAGTTCATGACTGACGTTCGCGACGAAATCAGCGCGCATCTTCTCGAGTTGCTGCGCTTCCGTCATATCACGCAGGACGGCGACCGCTCCGATCTGTTCTTCTTGTTCGAGTAACGGACTGACGATGATGATGTAGAAGCGTCCCTCTCGTTCAAAGGAGACCGTCATCTCCGTCTCTTCACGCATGACCGTCTGGAATAACTCAATCAGTTCATCCGGTACGGGAGAACCCGCCAAAAAGGCTTCAGCCGGTGGATTCGTTGCAAGGAGCTCACCTGATTTCGAGAACGTCAACACACCGTCTGCCATACAGCGCAGAATCGAGGAGAGTAAATGCCGCTCCTTATCGAGATCCGTGACGTATTGATTGAGCTGACTACTCATTTCATTGAACGCAAGCGCTAAGTCACCGATTTCATCCCGTGAACGTTGCGTCAGGCTCTGATCAAACTTTCCTTCACCGGCCTCAACGACAGCTTGGCGAATCGTTCGCAGTGGCGCCGTGATTCGTGTCGAGAGGAAGAAGGCAAAGACGGTCGTTCCGATGATCGCTAACAGGACACAGAGTTGAATGATTTGACGTGCACCCTCATTCGCCTGTTCGATGTTCGTCAATTGCTCGATCAAGTAGATCGTTCCGTTGCCACTATCCGTAATGAGCGGTGCCCGATACGCGAGTGCTGCTTTTCCATCAAAGGTCTCATAGTTGCCTATCGCTGTCTCGCCTTCTTCACCATCAATTGCTTTCCAGTTCTGACGTTCGAGTTCCTTGATGATCCGGTTCGCCTTCGCTTGTGAGATATTCGCTTCGACGGAATCATCCTGCGTCTTTGCGATCAGTGTCGCCCCGTAGATATCCGTGATTTCAACAGCAGTACTCGACCCTTCCTCGATGCCGGAGTGCGCCTGAAAGACGGTCTCGACTTGTTGACCGAGCTTTGCCAAGTGCCCCCGTTCCTGTTCGATATGGAACGAGTTGAAAAATTCAAGTAACAAGATCGTCAAGGCGATCAAGACGACCGAAACGAGTAACAGAATCGTTCCCCATAGTTTGATGACAACGCTTTGCAACCATTTCATCGTCAGGTCGGACTATTCTCGAACTTGTATCCGACACCCCAGACCGTCGTGATCATTTGAGCGGCGTTCGGAGACAAACGATTCAGCTTTTCACGCAGACGTTTGACGTGTGTATCGACTGTCCGCAGATCTCCGAAAAATTCATAGTTCCAGACTTCCTTGAGTAATTGTTCTCGCGAGAATACCTTATCCGTTT
>NZ_WBYY01000146.1:0-8406 GCF_048985645.1 Exiguobacterium sp. A1_3_1
GGGCTCGGAGATGTGTATAAGAGACAGCCTTTACTGCGTGCATATTCGACAAGTGCATCAACCGATTGTTTGTATACTGGTCCGTTCTGCATGAGTGATGTGATGTCTTTGAAACTGATTCCTTCTTTCGGCCAGTTTTCGACCTCTTTTATATGCTGTTTGAACTCCATGTCTTTTCCTCCTGCTTCGCCGCTTCTACCAGAGTATCAAAACGCTCTTTCAACTGAGCGAGTGACGAATAAATGTATTGTTGCTCGAGCTCTTGACGCGCTTCATGACGCTGGTACGTCGGAGCTTCCGTCAGATCTCGTTTTGCAGCATTTGGGTTTACACCCGGCAGCCCGTCCTCCATTGTAACAAGAAAATCAAGTTCCGAGAATACCGAATGCATAAAGTTAATCGATCGTTTCGTCCATTTTCGCGATTTCGACAAACGTACGAGACCAATTCGGAGCTCGTCGCGTGGACATTTCGCGAAATACTGGAAGTAATGCTTGAAGTCCTCGCGCGATGGAATCGTCTCAAAATAATAGCCCTCGTCCTTAAAGGCACAATAAATCCGCTCTGCCTGTTGGACGTATGGATGAAACGCAACTTCTTCTTCCGGTAGATCGAGGAAGACGATGTTTTGACGAATCGGTCCGTTCAACGGACGTTCCGCGTACTTCTCCTTCACCTCATCAGTAAAGGCAACGAATGTCGTCGTCTCATGCGGTAAGGCGAATAGTTCGCTCAGCGGCCGCTTACCGCCGCGGTAATCGAACACTTGGACATCTTCGACAGCGACGTCTTGAATCATCAATTGTGGTTTACGGAACCCATTCCATTCATTGATGTTCAGACTGCCCATCAAGTGAATCTCCGATAAGGTCGAGACTTCATCGACAAGGTCGCCGAAGCCGAAGCCGATCGCATCGAGTTCCTTCCCGTCGCCTGATAGTAGTGCTTTGACATGCGTCAAGTCACGACCGATCCGTTTCATGTCACGGATCTTCGCTTGCTCGATGACGATCCGTGGTGCGGGATTTCCCATCCCGAACGGTGCCAATCGCTGAATATCTTCAATCAACTGAATTGACACATCACTGACCTGTAGACGTAGATCCACATCGATCGTCGCGATGAAGGCATCGTCCGGCAACGTACTTGCTTGTTCATTCAAACGTTGACGTAACGCCTCGACGTCATCGGAAGAGAGCGTCATGCCGGCAGCAGCCGGATGTCCTCCGAAATGCGGCAAGATATCTTCACATTTCGTGAGTTCAGCGAATAAATCAAAGGCTGGAATCGATCGTCCAGAACCCTTCGCTGTTCCTTTTTCAGCATCATGACACAGCATGATGACGGGACGATGGTATTTTTCAACGAGTCGCGAGGCGACGATCCCGACAACACCTGGATTCCAATCTGCCGCATCGACGACGAGTACGCGGTCATCTTTAAAACGTTCTTCGACAAGCGCCGTTGCTTCCTCCGCAATCTGCTTGACGATATCTTGACGTTGTTTATTTTGTTGGTCGAGTTGTTTCGCGAGATGAAGTGCCTCATCTTTGCTTTCCGCTAGTAACATCTCAAGCGCTGGCATCGCCGAATCAAGACGACCTGCCGCATTGATCCGCGGACCGAATGCAAATCCGACTGATTCTTCCGTCAGTTCGTCTTCCGTCAAACTACAAACGTCACGTAACGCAAGGATACCCGGGCGTTCACTCGCATTCAGCGCCTCGATGCCGCGTATCGCAAGCAACCTGTTCTCTCCGACGAGCGGCACAAGATCGGCAATCGTTCCGAGCACCGCAAGATCGAGTAACTCGACGGGTTCACGGTCAAGGAGTGCATGTGCGACTTTAAAGGCAACACCTGCCCCAGCAAGCTTCGAGAACGGATAGTCTGGATCGACACCTGGGTGAATTAAGGCAAAGGCATCAGGTAACGTTTCTTTTGCTTCGTGGTGATCGGTGATGATTAAATCGACCCCGAGTTCCTTTAGGACATCGGCTTCATGAATGCCGGAAATCCCACAGTCGACCGTGATAACGAGGCTGAACCCTTCTTCTGCAGCCCAGCGAAACGCGGCTTCGTTTGGTCCATAGCCTTCCGTGAAACGGTTCGGGATATAACACTCTGCCATTCCTCCGATTTCAATCAAGGCATGCCAGAGAATCGCAGCGGAACTCACGCCGTCGACATCATAATCACCGTAAATCAAAATCATCTCGCCCTCGTCGACGGCACGTTGAATCCGTTCGACGACTTTTGGCATGTCTTTGAAAGCAAATGGATCATGAAATGCCATTTGATCGGTCTCTAAAAAATCACGGGCAGCTTCACGTGTTGTGAATCCCCGTTGGACAAGTAGTTGTGCGACGTGCGGTGAGATTGTGCCATCCGCCGTCAATTGTTCGATTTGTTCTGAATCGATGACTTTATCAAGCCATGTTTTTTTAGCATGGTACATCTCAAACCCTCCAATCAACTTCCCCATTATAATTGAAAATCCGCACCAGCGATAGCTGATGCGGATACTCTTTTAAGAAGCGCGTTTTGTACGACCAAGTGTCCGACCCTTCATGACGAGCCAGAGTTGCGCGGCGATGAAGATCGAAGAATACATCCCCATGATCAACCCGACAAGCAGGGCGAGACTGAATCCACGGATTGCTTCGCTACCGAAGATGTAGAGTGCCGCTGCCGTCATGATGACTGTGACGACGGTATTGATCGAGCGGATGATCGTCTGTTGGATTGATTCATTGACGATATGCGCCAATTCATCAAACGAGACTTTCCGACCACCTTTTTCAGCGAGTCCGAGATTTTCTCGTACCCTGTCGAACGTAACGATCGTATCGTTGACGGAATACCCGATGATCGTCAGGATTGCTGCGATGAAGTACAAGTTGACTTCGATCTGGAACAGCGAGAAGAATGCCACGATCATCAACGCATCATGTAGCAATGCGAGTACTGTCGCAATTCCGTATAACGGTTGGAATCGGAACGAGACGTAGATGACGATCCCGAGTGACGCGAGCAAGACGGCATAAATCGCGTTACGCGCGATTTCTTGACCAACTTGTGCGGAAACCGTCGAGATGCTCGGTTCCTTATCATACTGCGCTTCAATCGTTTGTTTCATTTCAGAAATTTGATCCTGACTAAATTCACCAACGAACGTGACGTTCGCTAACTTTCCGCCTTGAGCGAACTGAATGCCATCGATTTCTTCCGCATCGATCCCGGCATCTTCAATGACGGAGCGAACGTCCGCTTCCTTAATTTGATTCTCAGAAGAAATCTCGACGCGAGTTCCTTGCGTGAAGTCAATCCCAAGGTTCAGACCACGGAACGACAACAAGAGTACAGAAACGATGACAAGCGCGATCGTGATCGCGAAATAAATTTTTCGATGTTTGATGTAATCGAATTTCGTAGGATTAAAGCTCACGGATTTCACTCTCCTTTACACCGAACCATGATTTCTTCTTATCGAACCATCGGCTACTGACAAGGAGTTGCATCAGGTAACGTGAGACAAAGACGTTCGTGACGAACGTGACGGCGATCGAAACCATCAACATGATGGCGAATCCTTTGACCGTACTTGTACCAAAGTAGTACAACACGCCAGCAGAGATCAACGTCGTCAAGTTGGCATCAAGAATCGTACCGAACGAACGACGGTTACCGGCTTTGAATGCAGACAAGACGGATTTTCCACTTCGTAATTCATCCTTGATCCGTTCAGCGGTGATGATGTTCGCATCGACCGCCATCCCGACTCCAAGAACGAGTGCGGCGATCCCCGGTAACGTGAGGACGGCGTTGATCCCGTTAAAGAAGATCATGACAAGATAGATGTAGAACAGCAACGTGATGATCGAAACGAATCCAGAGATCCGGTAGAACAGTAGCATGAACAAGAAGACAGCGGCTACACCAATTGCTGACGCGAACAATGTTTGATCAAGTGCATCCTGTCCAAAAGCAGCAGAGACCGACGTCGAGTAGATTTCCTCGAGTTTGACCGGTAACGCACCGGCGTTTAGGATCGAAGACAATTGTTTCCCGTATGCGGCATCGATATCGCCACCAGAAATGATCGCTTTGTCCGAATTGATTGGTTCTTGAACAGATGCATCCGAAACGATTTTCGAGTTTTTCTTTTGAATCTCTTTTTCGTACGAATCACCTTTCTCGTAATCGAGCCAGATGACGAGACGATTCGCAGGTGGTTGCATTTGTGAAATCTTTTGAGTCACATCATAGAACTTTTGTTTTGATTTAAGTGAAAGTTCTACAAGCGGTTGGTTCGTTTGTGGATCGTATCCGACTTTTGCGCCTTTGGTTTTTAAATCCGATCCATCCAGTAACAACTTATTGTTGATGTCACGGAATGATAATTGTGCTGTCGAAGATAGGATTTGACGCGCTTCCGTCTGATCCTTGACGCCAGCAAGCTGAACGCGAATCCGGTTATCGCCTTCGATACGGATATCTGGTTCAGAGACACCGAGGACGTTGACACGGTTCTCGATTGCCGTCAGCGTCGCACTCATCGCATTTTGATCGATGACGTCTCCTTCTTTCAGCGGTTGTACTTCATACAAGACTTCGAAGCCACCCTTAAGGTCAAGGCCAAGCTTCGTATCCTTCAACAACCATGACGATGTCGTACCGATCAGTACGAGCAACGCGATGACGACGATGAAGAATGTGGCAAGTTTCCCTTTCTTGATCATGCTACATTGTCCTTTCTCTAGTTCCCAGTATATTTTCAGACAACTTTGTTCTCCTATCCTAGCTTACAAAAGAAATGGTAATCTTAGCAAACGTTTTTCTCATATATAAACAGAAAAGACGCTCCGGAATCCGGAAAGCGCCTTTTCAATGCCTTATTCGACAGTTTCGTCGTCCATGACAGTCGTTGATTTTTTCGTCACTTCTGCGACAGCACTCCGGTTGAATGTCAATTGTGCATTACCTGACTTCAATGTCACCGTCATGTCGTCAACTTTTTGGACAACCCCGTGAAGACCACCGATCGTAACGATCGAGTCGCCGCGTGAGAGTTCATTTTGCATCTGACGCACTTGCTTCTGGCGTTTGTTCTGTGGACGGATCAACAAGAAATAGAACACCACGAAGATCAAGATCATCGGGAGGAATGTGAATAAACCTTCCATCTGATTCAGCTCCTTTTATCATTCAAATCACGTTCATTATACCGTGAAAGAATTGATTTGTCAGACGATTTGTTAGAAATTCTTTGCGTTCGGTAAATTGTAACCGTATTCTTCGAAGAATTCTTCCTTGAAATCGAGCAGACGATCCTCACGAATCGCTTGGCGAACGCCTTCCATCAACTTGACGAGGAAGTGAAGATTGTGTGTCGAACACAGATGCAGACCGAACGTTTCTTGCGCACGAATCAAGTGATGGATGTACGAACGCGAGTAGTTCTTACACGCGTAGCAATCACATTTCTCATCGAGCGGACGGAAATCACGTGCATACTTCGCGTTCCGGACGACGAGACGTCCTTGTGATGTCATCAATGTGCCGTTTCGTGCGATCCGTGTCGGTAAGACACAGTCGAACATATCGATTCCGCGGATCGCACCCTCGATCAATGCGTCCGGTGAACCGACGCCCATCAAATAACGTGGTTTGTCTTCCGGCATGAGTGGTGTCGTGAATTCGAGCGCACGGTACATGACGTCTTTTGGCTCTCCGACCGAAAGACCACCGACCGCATAACCCGGGAAATCAAGGGCAACGAGGTCTTTTGCACTTTGGCGACGTAAGTCTTCGTATTCTCCGCCTTGGATGATACCGAACAGTGCTTGATCGTGTGGACGTTCGTGCGCAGCAAGACAACGTTCCGCCCAGCGGCTCGTCCGTTCGACAGATGCTTTCATGTACTCGTGAGAAGCTGGGTACGGTGGGCACTCGTCAAACGCCATCATGATATCTGAACCGAGTGCATTTTGAATTTCCATCGCTTTTTCCGGTGATAAGAACAATTTGTCCCCGTTCAAGTGGTTACGGAAATGAACACCCTCCTCAGAAATGTTCCGAAGATCAGCAAGTGAGAAGACTTGGAAGCCACCTGAATCCGTGAGAATCGCGCCATCCCAGTTCATGAATTTATGCAGACCGCCCGCTTCCTTGATGACATCATGTCCTGGACGCACCCAGAGGTGGTACGTGTTCGCGAGGATGATGTTCGCGTTCATGTCCTTGATTTGTTCCGGTGCCATCGTCTTGACCGTCGCTTGCGTTCCGACCGGCATGAAGACTGGTGTCTCGAAACTACCGTGCGGCGTGTGGACGATTCCTAACCGCGCTCCGGATTGTTTACATGTTTTGATATGTTCATATGTTACCGCGTGTTTTGTCATTAGTTTCGTTCCTCTCTCGTTAAGAACATCGCATCACCGAAGCTAAAGAAGCGATAGCCGTTTGCGACTGCTTCTTCGTAGGCATGCAGAATGTGTTCCCGTGTCGATAACGCGGACACGAGCATGATCAATGTTGATTTCGGTAAGTGGAAGTTCGTGATCAGACCATCAATCCCTTTGACTTCCTGACCCGGGAAGATGAAGATGTCCGTCCAGCCCGTTGCTTCGACGAAGTCGCCATGGTCGCGAATGACCGTCTCAAGCGTTCGTGTCGACGTCGTCCCGACCGCGATGATCCGTGCGCCTTGTTTTCGTGTTTCGCGTAGCAAAGCAGCTGAACTTTCCGGCAGTTCGTAATACTCACTGTGCATCTTGTGACTATCGACGTCGTCGACCGAGACAGGACGGAATGTGCCAAGTCCAACGTGTAACGTCAATGGTGCGATCCGAACGCCTTTCGCTTTAAGCGCTTCAAGCAACTCGGGTGTAAAGTGAAGACCAGCCGTCGGTGCTGCCGCACTTCCGCGTTCCCGAGCATAAACCGTCTGATAACGATCTTGATCCTCGAGTTGTTCATGAATGTACGGCGGTAGTGGCATCGTTCCGAGTTGGTCGAGCACTTCATAAAAAATGCCGTCATAGAAAAACTTCAGGATGCGTCCTCCATCTTCAAGTGCTTCGACACACTCAGCACGAAGTAATCCGTCACCAAACGACAAAATCGTTCCTGGTTTGACGCGTTTTGCCGGTTTCGCCAGTGTTTCCCACACATCGTCACTCGTTTGCTTCAAGAGTAACAATTCGATCTTCCCACCTGTCTCTTCCTTCACACCAAAGAGACGTGCTGGTAAAACTTTCGTATCGTTGATGACGAGTGTATCACCTTCGCGGAAGTGATCGACGATATCATGGAAGTGTTGATGCTGAATCGCACCCGTCTCCCGATCGAGAACCATCAATTTCGAACTCGTCCGGTCGAGCAATGGCACTTGGGCAATTTGTTCTTCTGGTAAATGAAAATCAAATAAGTTTACATCCATTGGTTCAATTTCCTTCTTTCAGTCCTAAATGTTGGCGGGCGAACGGTGTTAAGACACGTCCGCGCGGAGTACGTTGTAAAAAGCCTTGTTGCAGTAGATATGGTTCATATACATCCTCAATCGTCTGCGCATCTTCCCCGATCGTCGCTGCGATCGTCTCAAGACCGACCGGACCACCGGCAAACCGTTCTGCAAGCGATCGTAGTAAACGATGGTCGACATCGTCGAGCCCAAGCGCATCGACATGCAAACGATCAAGTGCACTTGTCGCGAGCACGGCATCGATCTCGGTTTGATGGGCGACTTGAGCGAAATCACGGACACGCCGTAACAACCGATTCGCGACACGTGGTGTTCCACGTGAACGAAGCGCGATGGCTTCTGCAGCCAGACGATCCGCTTCGAATCCGAACAATCGTGACGTTCGGGTCACGATGGCAGACAACTCTGACATCGTATAATATTCAAGCTTCAGCGTCACGCCAAAACGATCGCGGAGCGGTGCCGATAACATCCCCGCACGCGTCGTTGCACCAACGAGCGTAAACGGTGGTAAATCAATTCGGACGCTGCGGGCGAGTTCACCTTGACCGATGACGATATCGAGACAATAATCCTCCATTGCTGGATACAGAATCTCTTCGATCGATCGACTCAATCGATGAATCTCGTCGATGAACAGGACATCTCCCGGTTCAAGCGATGATAGAATCGCCGCTAAATCACCCGGTCGTTCAATTGCAGGACCGGCTGTCGTCTTGATGCCGACCCCCATCTCGTTCGCAATGATCGTCGCAAGCGTCGTCTTCCCAAGACCCGGAGGACCGTAGAGAAGCACGTGATCGAGTGTTTCCTGACGAATTTTTGCCGCCTCGATGAAGACACTTAAGTTTCCTTTTGCTTTCTCCTGCCCGATGTATTGCTCGAGCGTCTGAGGACGCAGACTCCACTCTTCTTGATCT
>NZ_WBYY01000147.1:0-8370 GCF_048985645.1 Exiguobacterium sp. A1_3_1
CTTCAAGATCCACCTTCAAGCGTGAGAACGCCTCATATAGCGCTCCTACACCATCTTCCGTCATCCGTTCGACATAGAGTTGCATCTCTCCAGAAGAGACGTAAACGGATAAGCGCGCGGTGACGACGACACGCATCCCATCGCGAACGTCTGCTTTGACTCGACTCGCATCCCGGGCAAACATGACGGCTTTCATCCGTGACTGCTCGTCCTTCAACGTAAAATAAAGGTGACCGGAAGAGTGTCGTTTAAAGTTCGACACTTCTCCCACCACCTGGACTTGTTGCAGAAGGGCGTCGCCTTCTAGTTCACGTTTGACATAGTGGACTAAATCGGAAACGTGAAGAGGTTCGCTCATCGCGCAGCCTCGATCGTGTTATGCAGTAGCATCGTGATCGTCATCGGACCAACGCCACCTGGAACAGGTGTGATCATCGATGCAACGTCTTGTACCGTATCAAACTCGACATCACCGACGAGTTTGCCATCGACACGGTTGACACCAACGTCAATGACGACAGCACCCGGTTTCACCATATCCGCCGTAATCAGCTTCGGTACGCCGACTGCGACGATCAAGATATCCGCTTGACGCGTCATCGCACCGAGATCTTTTGTCTTGGAATGACAATAGGAAACGGTAGCCGATTCATTCAAGAACAACATACCGACGGGTTTACCGACGATTTGGCTACGACCGACGACAACGACGTGTTGACCGGCAATCGGTACGTTCATTTCTTTGACGAGATGAAGAATGCCGTTTGGTGTACACGGTAAAAATGTCGGTTCACCAATCATCATTTTCCCGACAGAGACAGGATGAAAACCATCGACGTCCTTTTCAGGAGAAATCGCAAAAATGACTTTACTCTCATCAATATGGTCAGGCAACGGCAATTGAACGAGAATCCCGTGGACACTCGCATCAACGTTCAGACGTTCGATCAAGTGAAGAAGCTCTGATTCCGTTGTTTCTGCCGGAAGTCGGATCAACTCCGAATCCATGCCGATTTCCTTCGCCGCCTTTTCTTTACCACGTACATAGGACTGACTAGCAGGATCTTCGCCAATCAGGATGACAGTCAATTGCGGTTGAATCCGCTGTTCTTTCAGACGTGCGACTTCTTCTTTCAGCTTCATACGATATGAATGGGCTACCTGTTTTCCATCGATTACTACTGCCATGATTTGTCCACTCCCCCAAAAAGTTCGATTCACTCTTCTGTCTGTTTGTCTCTATTCGATTTTACAATTTTATGAATTTTCTTTAACGACGCCTTGTGCGACCTTACCGAGAACACCGTTCACGATTTTTGTCGCTTCTTCGTCAGCGAACGCCTTCGTCAATTCAATCGCTTCGTTGATCGTCACTCGAACCGGAATGTTCGTTTCGAACAATAATTCGTAGACGGCTAAGCGAAGAATCGTCCGCTCGATGTTTCCGAGTCGTTCGAATGACCAGTTGACCAGTGCTTCTCGGATGTGTTGGTCAATCGTTGCTTTGTTCGTTTCGACACCGTTCACCAATTGCTCGACGAATGTGTCATATTCCTTACCTTCTACCGCGAATTCAATGGCCTCTTGTGCAGTCAGATCCGAAAGCTCCATTTGGAACAAAGATTGGACTGCGAGTTCGCGTGCCATGTGTCGTTTCATCATGATTTTGCGTGCTCCTTTTTTTGTCGTTCTCAATCAGTTAGTTTAGCACATTCCTCTTTTAAAAAACATAGAGAACGCCAAAAAAAGACGGGAGTTCGTCGCACAAACTCCCGTCCTGATTCAGTTAACGATCGTACCTTTTAGCTCACGCTCTGCGAATTTCGTCGTGAACGTCCCACGCCGGAATACCGGGTGACTGAGAACACGTTCGTGGAACGGGATCGTCGTTTTGACACCTTCAATCCAAAATTCAGCCAGTGCACGTTCCATCTTCGCACATGCTTCTTCCCGTGTTTCCGCATGGACGATCAATTTCGCGACCATCGAGTCATAGTACGGTGGAATCATGTACCCCGGATAGACTGCGCTATCGATACGTACGCCCATTCCGCCTGGTGTCACGTATTGTGTGACGCGTCCAGCAGACGGACGGAAATCATGATCTGGATCCTCGGCATTGATTCGGCATTCGATCGAATGACCGTGGAACTTGATATCCTTTTGTTTAACGGCAAGCGGATGATCGAGCGCGACTTGCAATTGCGCTTGAACGAGATCGAACCCAGTGATCATCTCCGTTACCGGGTGTTCGACTTGAATGCGTGTGTTCATCTCCATGAAGAAGAACTCTTCCGTCTCTTCGACGAAGATGAATTCGATCGTCCCAGCTCCTGTATATTGAATCGCTTTTGCGGCTTTTACGGCAGCCTCTCCCATCTTCAATCGTGTCGCTTCACTGACCGCAGGTGACGGCGCTTCCTCGATCAGTTTCTGCATCCGGCGCTGGACGGTACAATCCCGTTCACCGAGGTGAATGACATTCCCGTGACGATCGGCGAGGACCTGTACCTCGACATGGCGGAACTCTTCGATGAAGCGTTCTAAATAGACATCCCCGTTTCCGAAAGCTTGTTTTGCTTCACGGCGTGTCTCACTTAGCCCGTTGATCAGCTCTTCTTCCGAACGAGCGACCCGAATCCCTTTACCGCCACCACCTGCTGTTGCTTTGATGATGACCGGATAACCAATTTCTTGCGCCAGTGCGACCGCTTCTTCGTCCGTGACCGTTCCATCTGAACCAGGCACGACGGGCACTCCACACTCGATCATCGTCTTCTTCGCAACATCCTTGATCCCCATCTGACGGATCGCATCCGACGTCGGACCAACGAACTTGATCCCGCACGCTTCACACATCTCAGCAAAATCAACGTTTTCTGCTAGGAAACCGTAACCCGGGTGGATCATCGTCACTTGACGGTTCGTTGCGACCGCGAGGATATTCGTAACGTTTAAGTAAGATGAAGCAGAACTCGCCTCACCGATGCAGTACGCCTCATCGGCTAAACGAACGTGTAAGGCTTCCTTATCCGCTGTCGAGTAGACAGCAACGGTTTGTATTCCAAGTTCCTTTGCCGCTCGAATGATGCGGACGGCGATTTCTCCACGGTTGGCAATCAATAATTTTTCCATGCTGTTCACCCCCGTTTACGGACGGATCCGGAAGAGTGGTTGACCAAATTCAACGAGATCTCCATCGGCGACAAGAATCTCGACGACCGTTCCAGATACTTCCGAGTTTAAGTTATTGAAGAGTTTCATTGCTTCAAGGACACAAACGATCTGACCCACTTCAATCTGATCACCGACTTTGACGTATGCAGGTTTATCTGGATTCGGACGCGAATAGAACGTTCCGACCATCAAGGCATTGATCGTGACCGTATCATCCGTAGTCACCTCTTCCTCGACTGGTGCTGCCGCTTGCTTCACAGGAGCTGGCGCCGCCACTGGAGTAGCAGGTGCTTGGTGCGAGACCGTTACTGTTTCTCCTTGTTTCTTCAACTTCAATTTATACGTATCCGTCTCGAGTGAGAGTTCATTTACACTCGACTGATCGAGCATTTCGAGTACTTGTTTCAACTGATCGATTTTCATCTGTCATTCTTCCCCCATCTATGCTGTATTCACAATTATTATACCAGGTGCTAATGCCTACTCAAATACTTATATTAACTGGTCATACCATTGGATGCAAGTCAAGCTGGATGAAAAAAGACGTCTCTCGACCTGATAAAAGGTGAGAGACGTCTTGTCGTTTCAATATTATCCGTTGTAACGACCTGTGAAATCACCTGTACGTGTATCAACCGTTACTTTTTCGCCTGCTTCGATGAAGAGTGGGACTTGAATGATATGACCTGTCTCCACTGTCGCATTTTTCTTGACGTTCGAAGCTGTATCACCCTTAACGCCAGGCTCTGCTTCAACGATCGTCATGACGACTGTGTTCGGCAACTCAAGACCGAGGATTTCGCCGTTGTAAACCGCGATTTGAACTTCCATGTTTTCAAGCAAGTATGGAAGAGCTGCTTCGACTTGTGCCGTCGTCAATTCCAATTGCTCATACGATTCTGTGTCCATGAAGACGTAAGTCTCGCCCATTGGGTAAAGGTATTGCATCTTGTTACGCTCGATGTGTGCACGCTCGACACGCTCACCACCACGGAATGTCATCTCTTGGATGTTTCCGTTACGGATGTTACGCATTTTCGTCCGAACGAACGCTGCCCCTTTACCTGGTTTAACATGTTGGAATTCAAGTACTTGCCAAATCATACCGTCTGAAGTCTTAATCGTTAATCCTGTTTTTAAATCGTTTACTGATACCATGAATGGTTCCTCCTAAAATGTCCCGTCACTCTGAATTAGAGAGTGATCAGTTCTTTTGGTGAAGACGAAAGAATTTCTCGACCTGTTTCCGTGATCAAAACGTCATCTTCAATCCGGCATCCGCCAACTTGCGGCACGTAGATACCTGGTTCGACCGTAACGATCATGCCCGGTTCAAGTTTCGTCTCAGAGCGGAACGACAAGCCAGGTCCTTCATGTACTTCTAGACCAATACCGTGTCCCGTCGAGTGACCGAAGTACTCACCGTAACCTGCTTCTTTGATGATATCACGTGTCAATGCGTCCGCTTCGATCCCAGTGATGCCTGGTTTTAAGCCGTCGACACCCGCTAGTTGCGCTTGCAAGACCGTATCGTAGATCTTCTGCAACTCGGCATTGATCGGACCGACTGCGACAGTCCGTGTGATATCTGAAACATAACCGTTCAAGAGCGCTCCGAAATCAAGCGTGACGAGTTCACCCGTCGCAATGACCTTCGAGCTGGCAACACCGTGTGGCAAGGCAGAACGATAGCCCGATGCCACGATCGTATCGAAAGAAGAAGACGTCGCTCCATGCTTCCGCATGAAGAATTCTAGTTCATTTGATACTTCAAGTTCCGTTCGTCCTGGTTGAATGTACGTCAAGATGTGTTGGAAGGTCGCGTCTGCGAGCTCCACCGCTTCCTTAATCATCTTAATCTCTGACGAATCCTTAATCAAGCGTAGGTTTTCAATGATTCCTGTCGTCGGAACAAGCTCGATTGCTGAAGCTTGATCGTATGCTTCAAAAGCACCGAGTGTCATCGCATCCTTTTCGACACCAACCGCGCGAACACGCGCTCCTGCCATCAATTCGCCCATCGTCTCTGGAATCGAACGTTCGATTTGAACGATCTCCATTCCTTTGACTTGGTCTGCCGCTTGCTCCGTGTAACGGAAATCCGTCACGAAGTACGCTTGCTCTTCTGTTACGAGACATGCACCGCTTGATCCCGTGAAGCCGGAAATGTATCGAATGTTCTCTGCTTTCGTGACGAGTAATCCTGGAAGGTCCCGTTCCTTTAAAGCTGCTTGTAACGCCTCGATCCGTTGTTTCATGATTGATTTCCCCCTTGTTCCGATTGTTGTAAAGCTTGGAGTGCCTCCGTTGCCAGACGATATCCCGTCATGCCAAGTCCAGCGATGACACCTTGGCAGACGGGTGCGATCATCGAATGATGCCGGAAGGATTCACGTGCATGGACATTCGATAGATGGACCTCGATGACGGGCGCTTCGATTGCAGCAATCGCGTCACGTAACGCGATACTCGTATGCGTGTAGGCAGCAGCATTGAAGACGATGCCGTCCGCTCCCCGTTCCTCGTGAAGAACATCAATCAGTCGTCCTTCATGGTTCGATTGTTCAAACCGAAACTGAATGTTCGGAAAATAAGTGCGAAGGTCGTGTTCTAAGTCGGCTAATGTCGCCGTTCCATATGTATCCGGTTCGCGTGTTCCGAGTAAATTCAAGTTTGGTCCGTTTAATATCAAGACACGCAAAAAAACACCTCCTCGAATTCCTTTTCATTGTATCATAACCCGATTTCCGACTCCTAAAGATTACCTCGTTTTGACGAGTCGAACATAGTTTTTTTGTTGTAAATCAAGTACACTGACGATACACCTAATTTTAATGAAGACGGGATGCGTTCTATTATGAAAACGACTAATCCGCCGGTCGGTGGTCAAGCCATCGTCGAAGGCGTCATGTTCCAAAATGCGACCCACGCGGTCTCAGCGATTCGTCGAAACGATGAGTCGATCGAGACGTTCGCCCAACAAAAACCGGTTCGACCACGAATCGCTAAAGGCAAAAAAATTCCACTTCTACGTGGCTTGTTCGCTTTGATGGAATCCTCAGCGAATGGTGCCAGTCATATGAACTTCGCAAGTGACCGATACGGTGTCAAACCTGGTGAAGAAGAGCCGGAAGAGACGACTGCCAGCCCTTTGACGAAATGGCTCGGCGTAGCTGTCGTCGGAGTCCTATCATTCTTTTTCGGTAAATTACTTTTTACGTTACTACCTGCTTTCCTTGCGTCACTATTCGATGTGTTCCCTGCTTTATCAGGACATGTCATTCAAAATGTCATCGAAGCAACAATCAAATTAACGCTTTTGTTCAGTTACCTCTACGTGATTTCATTGACTCCGCTCGTCAAACGACTCTTTCAATATCACGGTGCAGAGCATAAGGTCATCAACTGCGTCGAATCAGGACGCCCACTCACGGTCGAAAACGTTCGCGTCAGCAGTCGTCTTCATTACCGTTGCGGCTCGAGTTTCTTGATCTTCACCGTCATCGTCGGATTTTTCGTCTATCTGATCGTGCCAACGGATCCGCTTTGGTTGCGTCTCGTCTGCCGGATCGCTTTATTACCGGTCGTCATCGGTCTTTCATTTGAAGTGTTGCAGCTGACGAACAAAGCACAGCACATCAAAGGACTTCGCGTCATTGCCTTGCCTGGCCTATGGTTACAATACTTGACGACGAAAGAACCGGACGATGCACAGATCGAGGTTGCGATTTATGCGTTTGAAGCATTGGAAAAACAGGAACATAACCTACATGAGAATGCACTGGGTTAATCGATAACAGGGGTGATATTATGATCAGACAACGCATTGGTTCTACATTTGCACTCGTCGTGTTACTGTTCGCTTTTGTCGGCTTCGGATATAAACTCGTCAATAATCCAAGTAGTCTGTTTTCACAATTGCTGTTCTTCGGGATTACCGCCGGGATCATCTTCTTGCTCTTTAAGTTCCTGACTCGTAATCGAAGCGTCGGAACGGGCGCAAATGCTCAGTACCGAAAATCCGTCGCTCAATCAAAAAAAATGCATGGCTCTTCGAATTCTGTTCGCCGGACAGACTTTAAGAAAAAACCGGTCAAGTCTTCAAAAGCGCCGGCATCGAATAAAGTCAGACCGTTGCGGGATCGTTCAAAAGCGCCTCATCTGACAGTCATCGAAGGAAAAAAAGGCAAAAAGAAAAAACGTGCTTTCTAATTTCAGAAGTACATTAAAAAGGAGATTCGTCATGCGACGAACCTCCTTTTTTCGTGTTCAATCCGTTTCGACCCAACCGATATACGGTAGATTGCGATATTCCTCCGCACAATCGATTCCATACCCAACAACGAAGTAATCCGGAATCTCGAAACCGACATAGTCTGCGTCGAGTTTTACTTCACGACGTGCCGGTTTATCAAGCAATGTACATACTTTGAGAACTCCGGGTTGATGCAATTTCATGTGATCACATAAGAAATGGAGCGTCCGCCCTGTGTCGATGATATCTTCGATGACGACGACATATTTCCCTTGCACATCGAGATCGAGATCTTTCTTCAACTGAACACGCCCGGAAGAGACGGTCTTTGTTCCGTAAGAAGAGCACGCGACTGTATCAATTTGAACGCTTCCTTTGATTTCGCGCATCAAATCGGCAGCAAAGACCATCGACCCTTTTAACACGACGACGAGAACGATTTGACGCCCAGCCGCATCCACTTCGATCTGTTGTGCTAATTCACGAACCTTTTCTTTCAGTTGTGACTCCGACACTAATTTTTCTTTAATCGTGATTTCCATGACAAGGTGCGAACACCCGCCACCCCCTTCGTCCATTTTCAGGCTCAGTATAGCATACCTAACTTAAAATGCGCACTTTATCATAAAAATGTAATGGATCGTTCGTGTTTGAGAACTTTTTTTTAGCAAGGAACTATAAAAAAACAAGCCTCAATCCTCTGGATGGGCTTGTTGATAGCGATGCAGTTCCTCTTTCAAACCAGGACGTTCCGCAAAGAACTGAATCATTCCGTTAATCTTATCCAACGCTTCGATACTAATATGGTGCTCGATTCCTTCGACATCCTTATAAATCAGTTCTTCATCCACACCAACGAGACGAAGAAAATCTTCAAGTAAGGCGTGTCGTTCCACGAGACGCTTTCCGATTTTGCGTCCTTTAGGTGTCAGCATGAG